>CAJUPQ010000040.1 GCA_910588505.1 uncultured Hungatella sp.
CCACCTGCTCCACAGGAATACACAGGCCTGTGGGGGCGTTGGGGTTGGCCAAAATGATACCGCCGTTGTCCCGTTTGTAGTCCTCACACCGTAAGCGAAACTCCTCATCCAATACCGGCGTCTCATAGGGGATCCCGAAAAGATCCGCCCACACCGGATAGAACGAGTAGGTGACATCCGGAAACAGGATCGGCTTTTCGGAATTGAAAAATGTCAAAAACGCCATGCCCAGCACGTCGTCAGACCCCACTCCCACAAAGATCTGCTCCGCAGGCAGATGATAACGATCCGCCAACGCCCTGGTGAGCAGGCCTGCGGACGGGTCCGGATATTTGCGGAACTGATCCGCCCCCATCTCCCCCAATGCCCTCCTCACGCCGGGAGCCGGCGGATACGGATTCTCATTGGTATTTAATTTGATCACATGATCCCCCTGGGGCTGCTCGCCCGGCACATAGGGGACCACCTTTCTGATATGATCTTTCCACGTTTTCACAGGACTATACCTCCCTTATCTTAAGAGCACTCTCGGAAACTCTTTGTGCTCGGGTTTCCGAGAGTGCTCCTTAACATGTACTCCCAAAATCTCCAAACTTCTTCCCTCATGCCCCATGATCTTAAAACAGCTTCCCGCTACCACCGTCTCCCCCGGTCTCTCCCGCAGTACCAAGCCATCCCTCCGGTCACCGCAAAATAAAACCAGGTAGTGGGATTGCTAAACCAGGTAGTGAAAAACGACAGCATCATGTACACTGCCATCTGTCCGTAGAGCACATACCACATAGGGTTCTGGCTCTTCCCGTTTTTTAACGCATTCACCAGCCAAAAAGCCGCCAGCCCCAGAAGACAGGAGAACACAAAAACTCCAAAAATGCCGAAATCATAGTAGGCGTCATAGAACAAGGTTACCGTGGTCAGCTCTGTCTTGGTCACATACAGAGGAAAACTGATGAGGTAGGGAAATACAAACTTAAGCCCGGTCAAGGCCCACACCGGAAACAGCATCCGGATACCCAGGGTGTGCCTTGGCAGCGCTTCCACCAGACAGTCAAAGTTCTCATAATTGTTGGCAATATAAATATATGGCTGGGAAATAAAAATAGGCATCCCACTGTTTTTCATCTCAAAAATTCCGTTGAGATACGCCACATCATGGCTCCTGGCAATGGTCAGGATCACATAAAACGGAAGCACGGCCAAAAACAGGGCCGGGATCACCCAGGGGCTCATCCGTCTATAGTAGGCTCCAAAGGTAAAGCAGGCCAAAAGCACCGCAAAGATCAGCTGAAACCTGGATACGCACAGAATGGGGATTGCCAGGGATATGATGGTCATCAGCACGGCCATTACATTTCTGTAACGCCGTCTGCTGCCGCCCTCCAGAAAAAACAGAACCGCAAGGGAAGGCACCAACACGCAGGACACCGTAAAATAGTGAACGCCTGACAGGTGGAACTCCGAATAGGCGTGGGGCACCCCTTTGACAAAGAAGGGGATATATTTCAGCACCGACGCCTCCAGCACAAAGGCAGCCACAGAAACAACAGTCACTGCCTCCATACATCGAAACAGGGGACGGGCAGATCCGCTTGCCGCCTGCCTTCTTCTGCCATATTCCTCCCCCAGCAGCCGGTCCGCCAACTCATAAGTCCACCAGAAACCGGACAGGGCCACATAAAAACACGCCCAGGTCAAAAGACTCCAGCTGCTCTGAAGATTGCTCAGTTTCAGGCATGCCATAGCCTGCCCGCCTGTCCAGAAGGCGCAAAACACCCCCCGCAGATGGACCAGATTGCCGGATTTATGATAATCTTTATAATATAAATAGCCGGCTGCCAGAAACAGGACCCCGCCGGACGGAAGATACCATCCCATGCGGGCAAATCCATAGCTGGCAGCATAGCAGATACTATAACCTAACATACTCTCTCTGTCCTTTGTGTTATGTCACCGGCCTCTCCCGGGATACCCCAAAGCGCCCTGCATACTTTGCGGTATCTCCGGAAGATATGCCTTTGCCTGCCGCCTGTGGATGAATCGCTGTTACTGATTCACAAACTCCTTCATGTAAGCTTCCACTTCTTTGGCTGTCACAAAACTCATAGCCTTATCCGCCACTGCCTGCAATTCCTCACTGCTGTAGCCGGTGATCATTTTTCTGGACTTCAGGATCGCGGACGCACTCATACTAAACTCGTTTAACCCGAAGGCCAGCAGAAGCGGGATCATCAGCGGATCGCTGGCTGCCTCGCCGCACATGCCCACCATGATGCCGGCCTCGCGGCCGCACTTGATGATGTTGCGGATGCTGCGGAGCACAGCCGGGTTGAAGGTGGAATACAGATAAGAGATCTTCTCATTACCTCTGTCCACGGACATGGTGTACTGGGTCAGGTCATTGGTACCGATGCTGAAGAAGTCAACCTCCTTGGCAAATACATCCGCCATCAGGGAAGCTGCCGCCGTCTCCACCATGATACCGATCTGGATATTCTTGTTGTAGGGGATATCCTTGCGGTCCAGCTCATTCTTGATATCCTCGATCAGAGCCTTGGCCTCCCGGATCTCGTCAATACAGGTGATCATGGGGATCATGATCTTGATGCCGCCAAAAGCGCTGGCCCGAAGCAGAGCCCGAAGCTGTGGGCGGTAGATATCCTCTTTCCGGTCCAGGCACAGACGGATGGCCCGGTAGCCCAAAAATGGATTCTCATCCTTTGCAAGCCCCATATACGGGATCTCCTTGTCGCCGCCGATATCCAGAGTACGGATGATCACCGGCTTGCCGGACAGGCCTTCCGCCACCTTCTTATAAGCCTCAAACTGCTCCTCCTCCGTAGGCATGGAGGTGCGGTCCATAAACAGAAACTCGGTGCGGAACAGGCCTACGCCCTCTCCGTCGTACTCCAGAACCTTGGCCAGGTCGTCAGGATTGCCGATGTTGGCCACCAGCTCAATATGCACGCCGTCCTTGGTCACGGTCGGCACTCCTTTGAACCGCTCCAGATCCTTCTTCTCCTGCAAAAAGCTTTCCCTCTTAGCTGTGTACTCCTTCATCCCCTCGTCTGTGGGATTCACAATGACGATCCCCTCGCCGCCGTCCAGGATAACGGTGTCGTCCTCCTCGATCTTATCCATCACATTGCTTACAGCCACCACAGCCGGGATCTCCAGAGCTCTTGCCAAAATAGCGCTGTGGGAAGTCTTGCCTCCCAGCTCTGTCACGATACCGGTTACATTAGCCGGATTGATGCCGGCTGTCATAGACGGAGTCAGGTCCTTGGCCACGATGATGCTGCCCTCAGGCAGAGAGGCGATATCCACCGGCTTGATGCCCTGGAGTGTCTGCTGCAGACGGGTCTTGATATCCCTCATATCCGTGGCTCTCTGCTGCATCAGCTCGTCGTCCATAGCCGCGAATACATCCGCGTAAGTGGTACAGGTGGTCTCGATGGCATACTCGCTGCACACACTGTCCCTCTTGATGGCCTCCTCGATCTCTCCGGTCAGCATGGGATCTGCCAGAAGCATCAAATGGCCCTGCATGATCTCCGCTTCCTTCTCACCTACTCTGGTGGCAAGAGTCTCTTCCAGAGCCTTTGTCTGAGCCACCGTGTCTGCCAGCGCCCCCCTGAAACGGGTAACCTCCGTCTCCACGCTTGCAACCTTGTCCGGGCGGATCACCATCTCCACCTCTTTGATGATGGCCGCCTTGCCGATGCCGATTCCTGCTGACGCATTTGTTCCCTTAAACATAATGCTTTCCCCTCCTTGAAGTTAATATAATGTTTTGTTATTCTCCCAGGCCCTCTTCTACGACCCTGATCATGGAATCCAAAGCCTCCTGCTCGTCCTCTCCCTCGCAGATGAACTCAATCTCGTCCCCACTTTTTACACAGGCTCCTAGAACACTTAAAACGCTTTTCGCGTTAGCCGTGGCGTCGTCGTCTGTACGAAACTGAATTCTGGATTTGTAAAGAATCGCTTTATTACAAAGAATCCCTGCCGGCCTTAAATGCAGTCCGGTCAGATTCCTGATCACTACTTTGGCTGTTACCATAAGCCTCCCCCTTCCTCTTCCCCTGTTGTCTCGCTTT
Source organism: uncultured Hungatella sp. (assembly GCA_910588505.1). Lineage (GTDB taxonomy): Bacteria > Bacillota > Clostridia > Lachnospirales > Lachnospiraceae > UBA3402. Next base: position 4,098 of record CAJUPQ010000040.1, read on the forward strand.
CATCTGCCGCGATCTCATCCCCATCAGGGCCTTCCGGGCCCTCTTCTCCTTTCCGGGTAATGGAAAGCTGTATTCTGTCAGATCCTACCCACTCAAACCCTTCGGGAAGGTCTGCCTGTATCTCCACTGTGGCCGTCCCCTCTTCCAGCCCTGTAACATCCACCCGGCCGGACACGGAGCCCGGTCCGATGCTGTCCAGATCTTCCGCCAGCCCCTGAATCCGCACATTGGCCTTCTCTGCCAGGAACTGGTATTCAAACTCCTCCGACGCGCCCAGAAGCTCCAGCCCGTCCGTATCAAAGGTAAGGTTCCTCTGTACCAGAGGCTCCACCCGCATGGTGACGGTGGCTATGGACGGCACGTCCTTTGTGATGCTTATATTATCCGGCAAAAGCTTTGCCAGGTCAACCTCAACAGTCACGTCAGCCGTGGCGCCCTGAATGTTCAGCAGATCACCCGGGATCACCAGCGTGCTCACGGACGCCAGAACAGACTTTAACCCCTCCACAGGCACGGACCTGATATCGCTGTCCACCCCTGTAAACCGATAACCTGTGGCAACCTCTCCTGTTATCTGGAAATCCAGGCCCAGAGTCTTCACCTTTAATATATTGACCTGATACTCGGCCTCCGACCGGCTAAGGCTTACCTCATCCATAAGGTTCGGCTGCTGATTGCCGTTGGCGTCATAGAGCATGATTCCCGCTCCCCCGGTCACGTCCCCGCTGGCGCCGGACATATCGATCTCTATCCCCACGGAGCTGATCTGTCCCACCACGGACACCGGGCCTGTGACATAGATCTGCTCCGGACTTACCTTTGTGGCGCCGATGGCGTAACCTTCCTCCACCTCCCCGCTTATACGGGGGATGATGTCAAATCCCTTTCGCTGCAATTCCTCGGTCTGGATGCGGACCACCCCGGGCTTTGTCTCCGGAGTTCCTTCGATCATGGCCCGGATCTCCCGGTTGGCGATCTCTATGTTCACAGGAATGGAGCCTGTCACATCGTACAGGTTGGCCAGATCCGCGGAAGCGTAAAAATCGCTGCTCTTGATCCGGTAGCGGTCCCGGCTTCTTACCTGATAGGTTACGGTCACCGACTTCTTTCCCACCACCTCATAGGTCAGATCAGCCTTGGTCAGGATATCTTCATTTATCATCTCCACTGGGACTTCCACCGTGCCCTCCACAAGAGGATTCACCACATCCACCACCATAAACCAGCCTATAATAGCCAGGGCGATGGACAAAAACTTCAGTCCCAGGTTATTTGTCAGTTTTTCTTTCATCTTTCTGCCTTCCCTTCCATAGCTTGAACCGGCTGCTGGATTCCTCCTGCACGAACAGCCCTCTCAGCTCTTGGCTTAGGGAGTCCGCGTCATCCATCCTTCTTAAAGCCCCATGCTCTGCCAGGGACACCCGGCCTGTCTCCTCCGAGACCACGATGGTAAGGCTGTCCGTCACCTCGCTGATGCCCACAGCCGCCCGATGCCGCGTCCCCAGGGCCTTGTTGATGCTGTCATTGTCCGACAGGGGCAGATAACAGGTAGCCGCCGCCACCCGGTTCCCCCGGATCACCACAGCGCCGTCATGGAGAGGCGTATTGTGCTCAAAGATATTGATCAGCAGCTGGCTGGTGACTAAGCCGTCAACCTCGATGCCCGTCCGCTCGATGTCTTTTAACGGAGCCCCTCTCTCAATGACCATCAAAGCTCCCGTCTTAACTTTCGCCATCTCAAAGGAGGCGCGGGTCAGCTCGCTGACAGTCTTCTCCGAAAAACCGGTATTTTGCTTGGAATCGTCAAACGGAAGCAGAATACTGACAAGATTCTTGCTTCCCAGCTGCTCTAAGGCTCTCCGAAGCTCCGGCTGGAAGATAATGACCAGGGCCGTGGTTGCCACCAGAGCCGTCTTCTCCAGGATCCACATAATGGTGTCCAGTCTCAATATATATGTCAATATGGCAAAAACCAGGATGAAAACCAACCCCTTTAAAAGGGTCCACGCCCTGGTGTTCTTGATCCACAGAAGGATCTCATAGATCAGAACCGCAATGATGATGATTTCTACTATATTCATATATGTAATCTTTGGTAAAAAAGACATCCAGCTGTGAAACATCCCAAAAATATCTGCCATATCCTCACCTCCCATTCCATACCTATTCCATTCCTATTCTTTTTCGCGTGGAGCGGTCACCTTAAAACTCCCTGCGCCGATTTCTGGTGGAATTGATCTTCTGCACCTTCACATCAGGCGCTGACACCGTGATCTTCGGAACCGCCTTAACATAGTAATAGTAGTCGTCATCCTGAAACTGTATATATTCTGTTCTGCTGTAATCTACCGCGAACACGAAAAAATTATACACGGCCGCCAGGATCATAGCCGCGATCATGCCTATGAGCATCTCCACCATAGGCACGGAAACGTCAAACATAAAATCGCCCACAAAGATCACCATCAGCTGGGTCATAGCACCGGCCACAATGGCGATATGCCAGGCATAGTCCACGGACAGGGTCCTGATCAGGTACACCACCAAGATCCCAGCCGCAAAAGCGATGATCATCACAACCATCACCCGGTTACCCATCATATTTTTAATGATCTGCACATATTTCTGCGTAATATCCAGCGCGGCGTCATTGGTCAAAACGCCTGCATTCTGTTTTACGTACTGAATGATATAGTAGACAAACACGCCGCAGCTCACAGGCACGATGCCTGCCAGGCCTCCGGATAATCCCACTAAAAGAGGGATCACATAAGGGATCTTAAACTGAAAAAGCAGAGGCGTAAGCAAAAGCAGATACCCGTCCCCAGGCTGAAAACCGTAGTAGAGGATCGCCACCATCAAAAAGATCAGGGATAAGATCAGCGCCAGCTCCAGAGAAACGCTGCTGATGTGGGCGACCAGCACAATGCCTGCCAAAAAAGATATGATGCTGTACGGCAAAAAAGAACACACCAAGGACATAGAAAGCCAGACTACCGGATTTTTCAGCTTCTCCATGTAGCCTATGCTGTCATTCAACATCCAAAATGCCGTCACACTCACCGCAAACTTCACAACCGCGGTCAAAACCGCGTCATATTTTCCATAAAAGGACCGCAACATTTCTCTGAATTCCAGGAGAGCCATCATGCCTTCCTACCTCCCTGTCCGTTTTTCCCCTGCATCTCATAGCGTTTCTCCAGTCTCTTCAGCTTCGCCACATAGACCTTCATTCCTCTGCTGGCATACTCATACCGTCTCCAGTACACCCAATACGTGATCAGCAGATAAACCACCAGCCCCGCCAAATAAGCTCCTATATAGGTTTTCCCATATCCCGCGATCTCATTAAAATTCAGGGTGGCCAAAATATCCTCCGCCTTATAAAGCACCACCAAAGCCGTCCCCAACACCCAACAAATCGAAAACCCCAAAAACGACCTCAATAAATGCTTCCCAATATAATCACTCCGAAAATACCGATAAACCGGAAAGATCCTCTTCCCTTCCTTCTTCTCAAACATCCCGATACTGGTCATCAGCTTAAGCCTGTCCTCATTCAGCACCCTCTCACCACCATTTCATATACGCTCTACAAGATATATCAACTTAGTATAGCATAAAATTTCCTTGCTGGCAATGAGGAGTGCGGAAAAAACGAGAGTAAGGGCGGCGGTTAGTTACTATTCACGGAATAGTAACGGCGGTTGTTGTGAAGCCAGGGAGGGAAGGGAGACTATGTGCCGTCCGGCACACAGCCTCCCTTCCCTCCCTGGCAAAAGCAGAATTCGCTGGCCTAGATTTGCTTACTTCTTAAGTTGTTCCTGGTATGGGGCTCTGTAGCATATCTGAACCCGGACAGCACACAGATTCTCTCGGGCCCACGACAACATCTCTCGCCCCTACTCATACCTCAACGCATCGATCGGATCCGCCTTCGCCGCCTTGGAGGCCGGATACAACCCAAAAAATATCCCCACCACAGCTGAAAACGACACCGCCAATATCACCACCCCCGGCTTGATCACAACCTTGATCCCAAAGGCCATGCCCAAAATCGACACCAAACCAACCCCGATGGTAATCCCGATAATCCCCCCACAGGCTGACAAGATCGCCGACTCCGTCAAAAACTGCACCAAAATATCCCGGGTCTTGGCCCCCAGGGACTTTCTGATCCCGATCTCCCTGGTCCTCTCCGTCACGGACACCAGCATGATATTCATAATGCCGATCCCCCCGACCAGCAGAGAAATAGCCGCAATCCCGCCAACAGCCGCCGACAGACCGCCCATTACCGAATCCACGGAGTTCATCTGCTGCATCGCCGTCTCCATATAGATATCCTCTGGCTCTCTCCCCTTATAATTCGCCACATACTCCTTCAGCTGCTGAAAAAACGCGTCCAGATCCACATCCTCACTGGCATACACATGGAGATAATAAAAATAATCATTGGGCCAGGTCAGCAGGGTATAGGGGACAAACGCCGACCCTTTATCCGACTGCCCGCCCATCATCAGCTTCTGAAACGGGCTCATTTCCTTTTTGTAGACCCCCACCACCGTAAACTCATCCACATATCCGTACAAGCTGGTGCGGAAGGTTCTGCCTACCACATTCTCCTCCCCGTACAAAAGCCTGGCGCTGTCCACATCCATGACCACATTTTTCTTCCGGCCCAGGATATCTCCCTCATTAAGGTACCGCCCATAAACCATATCCACCGGCTGCACGTCAATATAATTATAATCGATCCCCTGAAAATTAAAATTCACCGACACTTCCTTGGTGATAGCCTCCCCGCTGGCATAGGCGTTGCTGTCAATATAGTCGATCTGATCCCCAAACACATCACGCACCCGTTCCAGCTCATCCAGAGTAAAATAATCGCTCTGGCGCACGTCATCCACCCAGTATCCGATGCAGAAATAAGCCTGGGTCACCCCCACATCCTTGTACAAGTCCGCAAATAAGCTGCGCATGGTATCGCCGATGGACACAATGGAGATCACGGACCCGATGCCGATAATGATACCCAGCATAGTCAGAAACGACCGCATCTTGTTTACCCGGATGGCAGCAAACGCCATACTCATATTTTCCAAAAGCACTACTGCCCCTCCCCCCTTCTGATATCACTGATGATCTGTCCGTCCTGAAACCGGATGATCCTTTCCGTAAACTCCGCGATGTTCTCCTCATGAGTGACCACCACCACCGTGGCCCCCTCCCTGTGAAGCTCCGCGAAAAGCCCCATAATCTCCTCCGACGCCGCCGTATCCAGATTACCCGTAGGCTCGTCGGCCAAAATCAGCGGCGGCTCATTGGCCAGCGCCCTGGCAATGGCCACCCTCTGCCTCTGTCCTCCCGACATCTCATTGGGCATATGATCCGCCCTGGCAAGGAGCCCCACCCGGTCCAAAAGCTTTAAAGCCCGGTCCCGCCTGACCTTTTTCCCCACCTTGGCATACGTCATAGGCAGCTCTACATTCTTAAGAGCCGACGTCCTGGAGATCAGGTTAAACGACTGGAACACAAACCCGATCTTCTTGTTCCTGATCTCCGACAATTCATTGGAAGTCATGGAAGCCACATCAATGCCGTCCAGATAATAATGTCCCATGGACGGCCGGTCCAGACATCCCAAAATATTCATAAGCGTAGACTTGCCTGACCCGGATTTCCCCATGATCGCCACAAATTCCCCTCGATGTATGGTCATGTTGATCCTTTTCAGGCCCAGAACCTTGATGGCCCCCGTATCATAGATCTTCACCAGATCCTTTAACCGAATCAGTTCCTCTGCCATGCCCTACCTCCTAAACTCCGGCTCCGTTTTCCGTCACCTTCATGCCTTCCGTCATCATCGGAGTTGGCGCGGCAATAATGCTCATGCCCTCTGTAAAGTCCTCCTGGTTCACAGGGATCACTTCCATCTGGATGTCGCTCTCAACCCCCCGTTCCACGGCGATCCTCTTGATCACGCCCTGGTCCACAGTCAGCACAAACAGTCCCTCCTCGTTCTCCAGCACCGCTGAGATCGGCACGATCCACGCGTTCTCCGCCTCATTGAGGATGATCTTCGCCCTGGCCGTTATCCCCGCGATCAGTTTATTATTATCCTCCGTGATCCGGATGGTCGTCGGGATGACACGCTCCGTGGAACCGCCGCCTTTCTCCTCGCCTGTAGGCGAGATAGCGGCCACCTGACCCAGAATCGTCTCACCATTCAAAATATCCGCGGAGATAACCGCCTCCTGTCCCACCTGGATCTGTCCGATGGAGTACTCGCTGACACTGACCTTCATCTCCAGATTCTCCAGATTCTCAATAATGAACATAGGCTTGTCGTCCTCGATCTTATCCGCAAAACGTCCCACCTTGGCATTGACCCTGACCACAGTGCCGGCAATCGGCGCCGTAACTTGAGTATCGCTTAACTGCTCTCTCTTCTTCTCCAGCTCAAACTCCGCGTTCTTGATCTGAAGGGAGTAGGACTCATTGGCCACCGGCTTCCCGTCCTGGAGCGTAAAGGTCTTTGTCTCCCTCTCCGCATCTCTAAGCTTGTTCTGGGCCACCTCCCACTCCTGTCTGGACACGCTGCCAGCCTGATACAGAACGCTTATCCTGTCAAAATCCCTCTGGGCCGCGTCCCTCTCCTGCACAGCCTTGGCATACCCGTTCTCCGCCAGGATCTGCTGCTCATTATATGTAGAAACCGCCAGATCATAGGCATTCTGAGCCATATCCAGCTCTTTTTTCACATCGCTGTCATCGATCAGGGCCAAAAGCTGCCCCTCCTCTACATGGTCCCCCTCCTTCACCTGGATATCCGTAACCTCCGCGTGAAGATTGGACACCACATCCACGCTGTCCGTTCCGCTGACAGGCCCGCTTATGGTCAATTCCTGCTGGATCGTCCCCTTTGTCAGAGGCGTGGTGCTCACCATCAGCCCCGGATCCTTCTTCCCGCCGCAGGCCTTAAACACCACCACCACAGCTGCCACAGCAATGACGGCTCCGATGATCTTCTTCTTTTTGCTCCAGGGCTTTCTCGGCCCCTTCTCCCTCTTTGGCCCCTTCCCTTTCTTTCTCTTCTTTTTCCCCTTCTTATCCGCCGGATCCTCCTTCATCAACTCCGCCAGCTCCGCCTCAAACTGCTCTTCCTCCCTGGAAAGCCGCTCATCCTCCTCCATCAGCTTCCTCTCATCCTCGGTCATCACTTCCCCGGCCTTTTTCTCTTCCTGTTCCATATATTCATCTCTCCCCCCGGTCTCCCAAGTTCTGTTCTCGTCCATCTTAATCCCCCTTCACACCGTGATCGCATTTCTTCACCTAACTATAACGAACAACCTCTTCCATAGTCTTCAAAAAAATCAAAAAATCTATGTGTATTAACTGTACTAGTACAGTCTACCTCATTCTCCCTGATTACGCAAGCACTTTTTAACGAAATTTTCCAACCCCGAAAAGAAAAAGCCGGCTCTCACCGACTTTCCAAAATCTACCTTCAATATGCAAATTTTAGGCTCTTACTCCACAAAATCCTCCCTCATAGGGCTGAAAATATCCAGCAGCACCCCATCCTCCAGGCAGACGCACCCATGCTCCACACCGTCTGTCTTAAGCATGGTATCCCCTGCCCTCACAACCTTCTTCTCCCCGTCAATCTCAAACTCAAACACTCCGCTGACCACATACGTAATCTGCGTGTGGGGATGATGGTGAAGGGAACCCACAGCCCCCTTCCGGAATGTGTTCTCCACACACATCACATCTTTCCCGTAAGCCAAAACGCGGCGCACCACGCCCTCTGCCACGATCTTCGGCGTTGTCTTGTCATAAAATACCCATCTCTCATCCATCATAGCTTCCGTCTCCTTAATTATCCTTAATGCTGACTCTCCCGCCTGCCTCCACAGACCTGGTGATAAACGCGTTGCCTCCGATCACTGACCCCCGGCCGATGACCGTCTCCCCGCCCAGGATAGACGCTCCGGAATAGATCGTCACATAGTCCTCAATGGTGGGATGTCTTCTGGTATGCTTCAACTTCTGTCCCCCGCTTGTAGACAAAGCCCCCAGCGTCACCCCCTGGTACACCTTCACATGCTCCCCGATCACCGTGGTCTCGCCCACCACGATCCCAGTGCCGTGGTCAATAAAAAAATACTTCCCGATGGTAGCCCCGGGGTGAATGTCAATGCCCGTAACGCTGTGAGCATACTCTGTCATAGTCCTGGGAATCAGAGGAACCGACAAAAGCAGCAGCTCATGGGCAATGCGGTACACCGTGATAGCCAGCATCCCCGGATACGACAGAATGATCTCATCCTTGTTCTCCGCCGCCGGGTCCCCGTCAAAAAACGCCTCCAGATCCGTCTCCAGATACTCCCTGATCTGAGGGATTTTCTTCAAAAACGCGATGGTGATCTTCCTGGCATTGTTCCGGTTCTCCTCCTCGCTGCAGCTGTCATACTCAGAACTGTACTTTAAAACCTTCATGATCTCCTTGCTCAAATAGTACATCACATCCTCGATCTGCATAGACAGCTGGCTGGCCGCGTTGTACACCCGGTAAGACTTATCCCTGTAATAGCCTGGAAATAAAATGCGCAGCATCTTATTCACAATATCAATGATCACATCCTTATCCGGCTGATTAAAAAAATCCTCCATGCGGTCAATATCCCGGTTGGCCTTGTAATCCTCCAAAATATCTGACACCAGCTCCTGCACTTCCAGCTCCAATGATTTCTCCATAGCACCGTGACCTCCTCTCCCGGCCAGGCAGCAGATATCAGGTCCCCTCTGCCTGCCCGGCCATACTCCTTCTTATTCTCCAAACAGCACGATCCGGTCCACATCTCCCTCATCGTTCATCCACACCAGGCAGCGGGAATCTGTGGCAATATCCTCCAGCCGCACGATATTCTTTGTCAAAAATGGCTGTACATTCACATTGCGGGCAAGGGTGTACGTAGTCTCATCCGCCCCGATCAGCGTCTGGCGGCCCTGAACCTCATCCACCGGCTCTGCCGCGACCACGTACTGAGGCGCGTACTGCCCTTCCGGAATATTCACAATCACCGCGTAAGGCGTAGTCTGAGGCGGCAGAGACATGGTCATAGCCGGCCCAAGATAAGCCTCAAACGTGCCGATCTGCACATCCTTAAGCTCTACCGGAAACCCGTTGACCCCATCCAGAACCAGCGTACTCTCCGGGTCGATCATAAGCACCATCTCCCCGATATATCCCGTATCCGAGGTGCTGTCCACAGTGATGGAATCCTCACCCACCTCCAGGATAGTCCCCTCCACCTTCACCGGCGCGTCCGATACCGTCTCCTCCGAGCTCTCCTCCGACGCGTAATAGCTGGCCTTCTCGCTGTCCGACATAGAGCTGCTCTCCTGAGCCCCGGCCTCTGTAGAAGCAGCCTCCGTCTTAGAGTCCGCCCCGCCGGAACACCCGCCTGCCATCACGGCAGCCGCAATACCCAATACTAATACAAAATATTTTTTTCTCATAATCTTGTTCTCCTCTTATATATGTTCAAACGCATTGCCATTATATCCCATGGAACCCATAATAACAATTAAAGAAACCTGAATATTTCTTACAAATGTATAGAATCACTATATAGAATCTATAACCTGTTCCGCCTTCAGGGCCTGCCGGATAATGTACCGGATCTGCTCCGAGATATCCTCATCCCCCTTAAGAACAAACTGCTCTCCGTCCAGAAACGCGTTGGAAAGCTGAAACACATAGTACTCTCCGCCCTTCTGCTGGCCGGCCAGCACATCTCCCTGAAGCCGCATCTCCTGGGTGTCCCGCTCCCTTCCGATAGCCAGGTCTGACAAGATCTCCAGGATCATGGCAAAATGCTCCTCATCCCAGGCAGACAAATACATGCACTTGCAAAGTCCCTTCGTAAAAAACGGGTAAGCTCCATAACAATCCACCAGCTCCTTAAAACGAGTCTTATGCCCCGAACTCACAAAAAGCCCCTTCTCATCCAACGCAGACAAATACTGTTCGCTTTTACTCATATTCCCTCCTGCCCTGTATACTTTCCTTGGCGCCGTATTCTTTCTATTCTAACACAAATCTCCCATGTTTTCCACCGCTTTCTCGCTTTTGGCCGTCTGTTGCAATCTTCTCACATTTACCCGCTGACAAAATCCCCTTTTTGCGTTATAGTATAGGGAGCGTTCTTTCAGACGCCGGGCCTTAAGGTCCAACAGCTAAATACCACAATACTACACAGGAGGTTTTACCCAATGAGTCATTCCATTACCCCAGACCACCTGGGAACATACAGCAGCAACTTCAACGCGGACCGGGCAAGCCGGGTTGCCAGAGACGCGGTCATGTCCGGCGGTTTGTTAAACAGCTGCAAAAATCCGGAAGCCATCCGCCGCGGCAACCACCAGTTCTCCCTGTCCCTAAAGCAGGGCAAGATGACCAATCAAAAACAAAGCGGCCGCTGCTGGCTCTTCGCCGCCACCAACGTCATGCGGTTTCGCATTATCAAGTCCTGCAACCTGGAAAACTTTGAGCTGTCCCAGAGCTATCTGCTCTTCTGGGATAAGCTGGAAAAATCCAACTGGTTTTTAGAGAACATCCTGGACACCCTAAACGAGCCGGTGGATGGCCGTCTGGTCAGCTATCTTTTAACAGACCCGATCTGCGACGGAGGTCAGTGGGACATGGCGGTGAACCTGGTAAACAAATACGGCGTTGTACCCAAGTACTCCATGCCTGAGTCCAATATCTCCAGCGGCACCAGGGAGATGAACCGCGTCATGACCGAACTTTTAAGAAATGACGCCTGCATCCTGCGGACCCTGGCCGCACAGGGAACCAACCGCCAGGAACTGGAAGAAAAAAAGGAAACCATGTTGGGGGACATTTACCGGATGCTCTGCATCTGCCTTGGAGAACCGCCAAAGACCGTGGACATGGAGGCCAGGGACAAAGACGGAAACTTCATCCAGGAGATCGGCCTCACCCCCCAGGAGTTCTTCAAGAAATACGTGGACATGAACTTAAACGATTACATAAGCCTGATCAACGCCCCCACAGCCGACAAGCCTCTCTACCACCGGTACACTGTTGGAATGTTGGGCAATGTAAAAGAAGGCAACCCCATCTGCTATCTGAATCTGCCTGTTGACCAGCTGAAAAAAGCGGCCGTCGCCCAGTTAAAAGACGGGGAACCGGTGTGGTTCGGCTGCGATATGGGCCCCTTTATCAGCCGGGACTTAGGGCTTATGGACACAGCCCTGTATGACTTTAAAGATTTCCTCCAGGTAGACTTCCCCATGACCAAGGGCCAGCGCCTGGACTATGGCCAAAGCCTTATGACCCACGCCATGGTATTTCAGGGCGTCAACCTGACAGGGGAGGGGATTCCCACCCGCTGGAGAGTGGAGAACAGCTGGGGCGAGGACCCAGGCCAAAAAGGATATTTTATTATGAGCGATCAATGGTTTAATGAATATATGTACCAGGTGGTGGTGAATAAAAAGTATCTGACCAAAGAGCAGCTTGACATTCTGGACACAGAGACCATCGTGTTAAATCCCTGGGACCCAATGGGTTCCCTGGCTTAAGGGTCTTCCACTCCACAGCCATGATCTAAACCACGGCCCGCGGCAAAAACCGCGGGCCATCTTTCCTACAGATACGCTTTCAGCCGCTCCACATTCTTCTCCTCAAACTCCTTAAGATGCTTCATCAGCTTCACCACATCCTTGTCTGCCAGAGACTCATACTCATGGATCCGCTTCTGGGCGTCAATGATCCCCATGTTGCTTCCCTGGATCAGCATCTGGGCCACATGGGACGGCGATGAGTCCACCATCAGTTTCATGTCGATCATCAGGTAGGTCATCATCTTCTGCATGGCGTTGATCCCTTTCTCATCATAGCCCGCGTCATTTAACTTCCTTCCCGCCTCCTCATGGATCTGCTGATACTCCTCCTGCTGCACCCGCAGCCCCTCCTTAAACTTTCCCGCCTCCACCATAGGCAGGATCTCCCCCAGGGACTCCGCCCCCATCTGGGAATTCTGGTAAAATTTTATTCCTGTCCTAATTCTTCCGTGAGTGAATTGCGGCACGGTTTAGCTGGCAGATTCCATTGATAACAGTGGGCCTTTCGGAGAAAAAAACTGCCTGCCCGGCAAACAGGCAAGCAGTTCTCCTTTTCATTCCTTAAATCTTTACAGCCCTTTCTCCGTCAGCTCTCTGGCCACGTCATCCTTCACCGTAACGCCTTCCTTCTCCAGCTGCGCGATCTTCTCGGCAAACTGGGGCAGATACTTCTTGTGGGCGATCAACAGCTCATCCAGCACCCTCTTGGCCGTCTCGCCGGAGGGAACCTGAGGATTCAGGGTAAAGGCCTGCAACGCCATGCCGTAATCACCGGTCACCGCGGCCTCGCACACGCACAGCTCCATGTTCTTCATCACCTGCAGCCAGCCTCTCTCAGCCGGGCGCAAGGACCCGAACGCAATGGGAAGAGCCCCGCAGGCGCCGACATGGGCGGAAACCTCCACCACACAGTCAGCCGGAAGATCCGGAACCGCTCCGTTGTTCTTGGTGGAAACCACAATATGGGTATTCTTGTTGGCATAGATCGACGCGATGGTCTCGCAGGCGGCATCCGAATAGTGGGCTCCGCCTCTCTTGGCCAGCTGCTCTGGCTTCTCGTTCAGCTCCGGATTCTTGTAAAGCTCAAACAGCTCAGCCTCTGTCTGCTTGACCTGCTCGGCCCTTGTACCCTTTTCAGGGTCATTGTACTCCTCCAGCGCGTGGTTTAACATCTCCTCCTGCCTGTAATAATACCTGTGGTACGCACAGGGGATCATGCCCATCTGATCCAGCTGCTCCTTAAAGAACTTCACGTCAAACACATTGGCCGGCGTTCCCGCGTCCGCCTCAGGGTCATACAGCTTGTCAATGATCTGGAGAGTTATGTCCTTCCCGTTCAGATCAAAGACTTTGTGCCAGTGGAAATGGTTTAGGCCAGCGAACTTGTAGATCAGCTCCTCCGGCTCCTTGCCGATCAGCTTGGGTTCCCTTAACATAGCCCCCACAGGAACATTGCACAGGCCGATGACCTTATCCCACTTGCCGTAGCGGATAACCGCCTCTGTCACCATGCCGCTTGGGTTGGTAAAGTTCACCAGCCATGCGTCGGGACACAGCTCCTTCATATCCTCGACAATGCCAAGGACCACAGGGATGGTGCGGAACGCCTTGAACATGCCTCCCGCCCCGTTGGTCTCCTGTCCCAGCATCCCGTAGGACAGAGGGATCCGCTCATCCTTGATCCTGGCGTTCAAAAGGCCTACCCGGAACTGAGTGGTAACGAAATCGGCGTCCGGCAGCGCCTCTCTCCTGTCAAGAGTCAGATAGACCTTCACATCATAGGGGGAAGCGTCCCACATGCGCTGAGCCATCTTGCCCACGATCTCCAGCTTCTCCTTCCCCTCCTCGATGTCAACCAGCCAGATCTCCCTGATGGGAAGCTCCTCATACCGCTTAATAAAGCCCTCCATTAACTCCGGAGTGTAACTGCTGCCGCCGCCGATGGTCACGATCTTTACAGGTTTCTTATCCATGATTATCCTCCTTATTTTCACAGCCGGCGCCGTCTGCGCATGAAAAATACTGCGGCCGCCTGACCTTTGATGACTTTATTTTCATGTATTTTTACCCGTTTGTCAATCATTTCGTCCCCATCTGGTACAATGTTTTCTTTTTTTGTTCCTTTACGTCCGGCCAGCTGGAACACCGTTCCATAAGGCTTATCCCTTCAGAATCGGGTTGTCCGAATGTCTGTTTTCATACTCCTTGCTCACCTTCACTTTCTCCCGGTAGTGCTTCTCATAATCCCGGTTAAAATAACCTGCGTAAAGCACGTCCAGAAGATACATGACAGATACATTAAACCCAAAGCTTCCAAGGTTGTTAATAAGCTTCTCCCTGGTAGACACATACAGACACACATCACTTAACTCTGACAGAGAATTATTTCCATAGGAGGTGATGGCCATGGTACAAAGTCCCCGTTCCCTGGCTTTTTTACCAATTTTTAATCCGGTACGGCTCTCCCCCGTATAGGAGATTATGATAAACGCCGCGTTTTCCTGGCAGTAGCAGACCTGATAATATCCGTCCCCCACATGAGTACACATATGGACCATCTTCCCCACCCTGGCCATCTTTTCCTGAAAGATCTCCGCAAGCCCCATCTGAGGCCCTAGAGTGCAGACATAAATCTCCCCCGCCCTATCGATCACATCAACAGCCCTTTTTAAGGTCTCCGGTTCCAAAAGGGATCTGCAGTCCCGCAAGATCTCCTCATAGAGGATCTCGATCTTATTGGCCACAGCCATCTCCTTGTCCTTCTTGTCAAAAGGGAAATTGGGATCCAGGGACTTAAAGTGGGAGGAGAGATACTCCACCTCTTTTAAGTAATCCTCCCTCAGATCATTAAACCCCTCGTACCCCACCTTCTGGCAGAACCGGATGATGGTGGAGGGAGCCACGTACAGCTCCCTGGCCATCTTACGCACGCTGACATCCCGCAGCTTCTCCTCCATATCCAGGATATAATCCGCGATGCGGCTGTCAATGTCCGAAAAATACTCCCTGTTTTGCAGTTTCTCTTTAACAAGCATTGATCCGTTCCCTACTTAAAATACTCCACGCCTGACTCAAACAGCCTTAAATCCTGCTCCCCGTAGATATTCATGGCAACCGCCTCCCCCCGCCGTTCCGAGTGAGCCATCTTGCCCAGGATCCGGCCGTCGGGGCTTATGATGCCCTCAATAGCCATGTAGGACCCGTTGGGATTCCAGAACTCGTCCATAGTAGGCCTGCCAAATTCATCCACATACTGGGTACACACCTGCCCGTTGTCAAACAGCTTTTTCAGCCACTGGTCATTGGCCACAAACCGTCCCTCCCCGTGGGAAGTCGGGTTCACATATACCTTTCCAAGCTCCGCCCCCATAAGCCACGGGGACTTGTTGGTCATAACCTTGGTGTAAACCATCTTGGACACATGGCGTCCGATGGTATTCATGGTCAGAGTCGGAGAATCCGAATGCTGGGGCTCAATGCTGCCCTCCGTAATAAGCCCCAGCTTCATCAGGGCCTGGAACCCGTTGCAGATGCCTAACATCAGCCCGTCCCGCTCATAAAGAAGCTTCTCGATCGCCTCCTTGATCACCTGATTCCGAAATACCGTGGCAAAGAACTTGGCAGACCCCTCCGGCTCGTCCCCGGCGGAAAACCCTCCCGGGAACATGACGATCTGTGCCTTAGCGATCTCCCTCCTAAAGGCTTCCACAGACTCCCGGATATCGCCGGCGCTTAAATTCTTAAACACCAGATCCGAAACCGTGGCCCCGGCCCGCCGAAACGCCCTGGCGCTGTCATACTCACAGTTAGTCCCCGGAAATACGGGGATAAACACGTGAGGTTTCGCCGTCTTGTGCCTGCAGACGTAAATCTGCTCCCCGTTCTCCTTCACATCATAGAGCCCGTCAGGAACCTCTGCGGAGGCAGCTCCTGACCGGGTGGGGAACACGCCCTCCAGAGTATCGGTCCAGCTTTTTAAGGCCTCGTCCATAGCAATACTTGTGCTGCCAAATTCCAGTGTACCCTTGTCCGTAACCTCTCCGATCAAAGTATAGGTTATAGCCAGATTCCCCATCTGTCCGTCGGGAACTTCGCACACAATACTGCCAAACTCTGCTCCAAAGAAATCCCTTGGGTCAACATTATGCTCAATCTTCACACCCAGTTTGTTGCCAAATGCCATCTTGCTGACCGCCTCCGCCATGCCGTGCCTCTCCACAGCGTAAGCAGATATAATCCGGCCTGCCTTAATATCCTCCAGGAGCTTTCCGTACCCTTCCATCAGCTGGTCATATCTTGGCAGGTCAAACTCATCCCGAAGAGCCCGAAATACCACAATCTTGCTGCCAACCCTCTTAAACTCCGGCGTGATCACATGGCGAAAGCTTGCCACATCCACGGCAAAGGACACCAGGGTGGGAGGCACGTCAATGTCATTAAACGTTCCGGACATACTGTCTTTGCCCCCGATGGAGGGCAGACCAAATCCAAGTTGAGCCTCATAAGCCCCGCAAAGAGCGGCAAACGGCTGGCTCCACCTGGACGGCTCTTTGGTCATCCTCCTGAAGTACTCCTGGAACGTAAACCGGATCTTCCTAAAATCGCCGCCGGAAGCCACGATCTTGGCCACCGAAGAGACCACCGCGTACACGGCCCCGTGGTAAGGGCTCCAGCTGGACACATAGGGGTCAAATCCATAGCTCATCATGGTAACCGTGTCCGTCTTTCCCTGAAGCACCGGCAGTTTCGCCACCATGGTCTGGGTCTCCGTCAGCTGATAACGCCCGCCGTAAGGCATAAACACCGATCCCGCGCCGATGGACCCGTCAAACATCTCCACAAGCCCCTTCTGGGAGCACACATTCAAGGATCCCAGCATCCCCAGCCACTTTCCCCTTACATCCGGAATATCCGCCCTGTCCGCGAAAGGATTGCCCTCTCTGTTTGGAACTTCCACCACAACGGCAGCCTCCTGGTGGGCTCCGTTGGTGTCCAGAAACGCCCGGCTGATATCCACGATGGTCTTACCCCGCCAGTTCATCACCAGACGCGGTTTCTCTGTCACCACTGCCACTGCCACGGCCTCCAGATTCTCCTGGGCCGCATATCCCAGAAAAGCATCCACATCCTTCTCATCCACAACAACCGCCATCCGCTCCTGGGACTCGGAGATGGCGATCTCCGTGCCGTCAAGGCCCGCGTACTTTTTCGGCACCTTGTCCAGGTCAATACAAAGCCCTGGGGCCAGCTCGCCGATAGCCACAGACACCCCGCCTGCGCCGAAATCATTGCACTTGCGGATCAGGCTGCTGACCTCGGGCCGCCGAAACAAGCGCTGGATCTTTCTCTCCGTAGGCGCGTTCCCCTTCTGCACCTCCGCCCCGCAGGTCTCAATGGAGCTTTCCGTGTGGACCTTGGAGGAGCCGGTAGCGCCGCCGCAGCCGTCCCGGCCGGTGCGCCCGCCCAGAAGAATGATGATGTTCCCAGGGTCTGAAGTCTCCCGGATCACGGCCTTTCTGGGACTTGCACCCATAACCGCCCCGATCTCCATGCGCTTGGCTACATAGTCCGGGTGATAGATCTCTTTCACATACCCGGTGGCCAGTCCGATCTGATTCCCGTAAGAGCTGTACCCTGAGGCCGCGCCGGTGACTAACTTCCTCTGAGGCAGCTTTCCGTGAAGAGTCTCATCCAGAGACTTCCTTGGGTCCGCCGCACCCGTAACCCTCATGGCCTGGTACACATAGGTCCGCCCGGAAAGCGGGTCCCTGATCGCCCCTCCCAGACAGGTAGCCGCGCCGCCGAACGGCTCGATCTCCGTCGGATGGTTGTGGGTTTCATTTTTAAAATTCACCAGCCACTCTTCCGGGGCGCCGTCAATCTCCACAGGCACCACGATGCTGCAGGCGTTGATCTCGTCCGACACCTCCAGATCTTCCAGCTTCCCCTCCCTGCGAAGCTTTTTCATAGCCAGAAGAGCCAGATCCATAAGGCAGACAAATTTGTCCTTTCTCTCCCCGTAAAGCTCCTGCCGGTCAGACAAATATCTCTCATAGGAAGCCTGGATGGGAGCCCGGTAATCCCCGTCAGTAAAGTTCACATCCTTAAGCTCGGTCTGGAACGTGGTGTGGCGGCAGTGATCAGACCAGTAAGTGTCCAGAACCCGGATCTCCGTCATGGTAGGATCCCTGTGCTCCTCCCCCGCAAAATACTTCTGGATATGCAAAAAATCCTGAAACGTCATGGCAAGGTTCAGAGATTCGTACAGCCCTCTCAAATCCTCCTCCCCCAGCCCGCCGAAACCGTCAAAAATCTTCACATCCTCCGGCGTCTCAAAAACGGTCACCAGAGTATCCGGCTTTTCACTATCCGCCTCCCTGGAATCCACCGGGTTAATACAGAACCCCTTTATAGACCGTATCTGCTCCCGTGTCAGCGCTCCGGAGATCACGTAAGTAGTAGCCGTCTTGATCACCGGCTCCTCGTCCTCATTTAAAAGTTTCACACACTGTTTAGCAGAATCCGCCCTCTGGTCAAACTGCCCAGGCAGATACTCCACAGAAAATACCAGGTCCGTCTCCTCCCTTGGAAAGTCCTCCTCATAGAGAAAATCCACAGGCGGCTCCGAAAAAATAGTCCCCAGGGCCTTATCATACGTATCCCCGGACAAGTTCTCAATATCATAACGGATCAACACACGGACTCCGGTTACGGTCTCTATCCCCAGATAGCTTCCCATCTCCCCCGCCAATTCACGGGCCTTCACGGCAAAATCCGGTTTTTTCTCAACGAAAATTCTCTTAACACTCATGTGGATGGTGTCTCCTTCCTCGCATGGTTTCTTTTGAGGCCCAGGCACATGGCCCGGCCTGATGATCAGTTACATAAAGGATATCATAAGATAAGGGATATGAAAAGAGGATTTACGAAGTGATCAAATTAAAATTATACTCTGCCACAAAAAGAACTCAGGTATTCAATACCCAGATAAACCCCTCTTTCAGATCTTTGCTAAGTATATTCTGCCTATCAAGAATCTCCACAAGATCCAGGCTCTCAAAACACGCTCGCCAATCTTTAGATCTCCTGCAGCATTTCCCTGTCTGTATCTTACTGGCCTTGCAAATATTATGCAGAATGATCTGCTGAAAGACGCCTCTCATATATATCCAACAAGATTATCCCATGGACACATACGTTGCATTCATCAGCAGTTCCGCAAACCGGTTTCTTGCCGTATCTAATTCCTTTTGATCCATAAAACTCTGATCAAAATTTTTATAGTTTCTCACCTCAAATCGTTTTAACATACTTACCCCTTCTCCATCCCCGCCAGATGCTCCCTGTCGTTTAACTGTGTCAGCGCAAACCGCTTCGTCTCCCGGTCATACTCAACTGTGGAAATGCTGGCGTTCCCCACGATGATATCATCCTCCTCATCCCGCCCCGTGCCATCCAGCATGTACTCCAGGAGAAAGACCACCGTGGCCCCATGGGACACAACAGCCACATCTCCCTGAGCCTCATCAAGGATCTTCTCCACAGCCTGTCTGCACCGCTCATACACCTGGGTCTGAGTCTCCCCGCCGGGCGGCGCCACCTCCACAGGACTTAGATACCACTGCTCCAGCTCCTTTGGGTACTTCTGCTCAATTTCCTCCATGGTCAGGCCCTCCCAATCCCCGTAATTTACCTCCTGAAGCTGTGAAAGCCCCCGCACCGGCACACCCTGTCTCTTCCCAATAGCAGCCGCTGTCTCATAAGCCCTGGAAAGAGTGCTGGAAAACACCTGGGTCACAGGCCGCTTTTCCATCCCCTCAGCCAGACACGCCGCCTGTCTCCTTCCCGTATCGTTTAAGGGAATATCCGTACTCCCCTGAATCCGTCCCGCCACATTCCAGTCCGTCTGACCGTGACGAATCAAGTATAATCTCATGCTCCTGTTCCTCCGTTAAGCTTCTAATGTACTCTCGGAGTCTCTTTGTGCCTGATTTTGTGAAATGATTTTTGTCAGATGCGCATAAATTTATGAGGCGTACGTGGAACGTACGTTGATTAAATTTATGCGCATCTGGCGGAAAATCAGCCACAATAGCAGGTGCAAGAGAGATTCCGAGAGTACATTTCTAATCCCCTACCACACTCATAGCGTCCAAAGTCAGTTTCATAATCTCCTTCACTTCGTCACAAGTCATCTCCATCCTACCGGCCAGCTCGGCCACAGTGGCCTCCCGCCCCAGCTCCCGGGCCATTTCCTGGGACACGTCCTCAAGCTTATTCACCCGGTCAAGCATCTTCTTTGCCGTCTCCTCCTCCAGAGACTGTTCCTCCACTGCCGCCAAAAGCGCGTCCTTCACCCGCTCCCTCACAAAGTCCTCAAAAACTCCGTCCTCAAATTCTGCCGCCGCCAGCACAAGGGCCATGTTGGCCTCCTGGACCAGATCTCCCGTCGCGACGCCCCGGTTTACATACTCCTGAACCAGCTTTAGGGCCAGCCTGAGATTTCCCTCAATAAGCCGGTCCTTCGCCCTCTCATCGCCGCCCTTGATCTGCCTTAAAAGCCGCTGATTCTCCGCCTCATCACAGCTTTTGATCTCCTTTATCTCCTCAAGATACATCCCAAAAACATTTTCCCGCATATACATGGCTCCTATTCTGTATTTTTACCGCCAAAGACCGGCTTCCCCCCGTCCTTTCACGTCCCTCTTGAACTGTCGATCTTATTCCTGATCTCCTGCATCTGATAATCCAGCGCCCCAATGGAGTCCGCGCAGGCCTTCAGCTGGGTCTCGATCTCATCCGTATTGTTCACATTCTTCTTATATTTCAGCTTGTGCTCCAGACTGGCCCAGAAATCCATGGCGATGGTCCTAAACTGCACCTCCGCCTTCATATATTTCTTCTCGTTGGACAGAAAGATCGGCACATCCACGATCAGGTGAAGGCTCCTGTATCCGTTAGGTTTTGGCTCTTTGATATAATCCTTTTCCCGGATCAGAAGAATATCGTCCTGCCGGGTAAGCAAATGGGCCAGCCGGTAAATATCGTCGGGAAACGAACAGATGACCCGGATCCCCGCCACATCTGTCAGATTATCCCGAATACTCTCCACAGTCTCCGGAAATCCCTTTCTCCCCAGCTTCTCATAGATGCTGGCAGGCGATTTTAGCCTGCTCTTAATAGACTCAAACGGATTCCGGTTGTACTCCTGAGAAAACTCTCCGTTAAGCACCTTAAGCCTTGTCTCCACCTCCATGATCGCCGCCCTGTATTCCATCATCAGCCGATTAAAGGGCTTTTCCTCCCGAAGCTTTTCCTCCTGAGCCTGAATGATCCGGTACTGCTCCCTCAATGTCTGTTCCTGCTCTTCCACCCTCTGTTCCAACTGGTTCTTACACGCAAACAGCTCTATGGCGTTCCTCACCCGGTTTCTCACAATGGAATCCACAAAAGGCTTATGGATAAAATCCGAGACCCCCATCTCAAAACATTGGTTCTCCGCCTCCACCGTGTATTCTCCGCTTATAACAAGAACCGGGATCTTCCCGATCCATCCGTTTTTTCCCATCTCCTCAATAACACAAAATCCGTCCATTCTGGGCATCTGCAGGTCCAGAAGGACCGCTGCCATCTGGGTTTGGCACTGCTGCAGCTTTTCCAGGGCTTCCTCCCCGTCCTTTGCCAGCTCCACCTTGTACTCATCCTGAAGTATCTCCCGCAGCAGCTCCCGATTGATCTGAGCATCCTCCACTATCAGTATCTTTTGCATCATCCTACCCCCTACGGCTCTGATTTTACCATAAGGCCCCCGGCTTGACAAGAAAAAGAGAGGGGGTCCTCTTTAAGATCTCCCCTCTCTCCCATGGATCCTACACTGCCTCGATCACAAACTCCACCCAGGCATCCTTCTCCCCGCTGATCTCAAACTCCTCATGAACCGGAGCGCCCCAGCTGTCGTCTCCGCCCACGCCTCTTGCGGCGCCCAGGATGCTGACAATGGTGTACCTTGGCGGATTACAAAGCTCCTCCCTGTGAAGGGCGCATTCCAGCTCCTGGGCCGTGTAGGGCAGCACGTTCATGTCAAACGGCTTCTCCTTTGCCGTGAACTTAAGCCCGTGGCCCTGCCTGTCCGCTACCTTCAGCCACCGGACCCCGGTGCGGCCGCCGCATTCCTGGGGAACCAGATACCGGGATACATTGCCCATGGGCGTTCCTTCAAAGATCCCCAGCCTTGCCCCGTTTGCCCTGTCAATATAATTCTCCTCCGGCCCGTACCCGTAGTAGGCAAATGTATCCACATCTGACCGGAAGCGGAACCTGACGCCAAACAGCGGCAGCTTTGGCAGTCCCTCTTTGCCAAAGTAATGGGCCTTCACCCCGATCTTCCCGTCAGCGGTCACCTCGTAAACCACCTTTGTCTTTGTAGCCGGGACCACCACCAATCCATAGGTAAAGGTGACCCTAACCCGGTCCGTCTCCTCCTCCACCTCCATCTTGGTTTTATCATAACGCCGGAACTGGTCGGCGGCAAACCACATGGCGCTGTCCACGCCAAATCCGTTGCCCTTGTCATTGTCAGTGACTGCCCGCCAGTAGGTGGGCATAGGCGGCGTGGTGATCCACTCCTTCCCGCCATAGCGCAGGGACACGATCCCTCCGTCCTGCCTGGAAAAGAGCACGGAGAAATCCTCCCCTTTTACCCCCAGGTTGATATCCCCGTGGATCACGTTCAAAGACCGGCCTTTCAGTCTCTCCGTCTCTGACACATTTCCCCGACATTCCTCATCTACCCGGCTCACAGACTCCCCAAAGGCCGTCTCATGGCCCTTTGAAGCCCAGATCGTCTCCTCTCTTAAGACCGCTGAAACCTGGCACGCGTATTCCCCTGCCTCTCTGCACACAGACACCGGCACGGATACGCTCTGGCTCTCCCCTGCCGCCACGTCTGCCTGGAAAACACTTTCCGCCACCGCTTCTCCTTCCTTTAAGATCCGGCAGATAAAATCATATGCCTTTGTATCCGCAAACAGGTTTCCATTGGCGATCTCCACAGACACCTTCATGGCAGAGCCGTCTTTCTGGCTCTCCCAGGCGATCTTTGGCCTTATAGCAAGATTCTGGTACAAAAACTTCACTTCCTGGGCTTTGGGCGACGGCTCCCTGGTGCCGTAGACGATCCCGTTTCCGCAGAAATTATAGTCTGTGGGCCTGTCCGTAAAGTCGCCGCCGTACCCCAGCACTTCCTCTCCGTCCACATCCTGCCGCACAAGGGCCTGGTCCATGTAATCCCAGATAAATCCGCCCTGATACATGGGATATTTATCCGCCAGATCCGTATACTTTTTCATGCCGCCCAGGGAATTGCCCATGGCATGGGAGTACTCGCACAGGATAAAAGGCTTCTTTGGATCGCTGGTCAGATACTTCTCCACATCCTGGGGCTTAGTGTACATCTGGCTCTCCACGTCGCTGATCTGCTCAAACTCCCGGTTCCAGAATACGCCCTCATAGTGGACGACTCTGGACGGATCTCTCTCCTTAAAAAACCGGGACATGGCTAGGATGTCCTCCCCGGCATAGGCTTCATTGCCGCAGGACCATATGAGGATGGCCGGGTGGTTCTTGTCCCGCTCTACCATGGACCTGGCCCGGTCCACCACGCATTCCCTCCACTGGGGAAGGCTTCCCGGCACGTTCCAGGAAGGCTCGCAGGCTCCCATCTTCTGCCAGGAGCCGTGGCTCTCTAAGTTTGCCTCGTCGATCATATAAAGTCCGTACCGGTCGCACAGCTCATACCACAGAGTCTGGTTGGGATAATGGCAGGTGCGCACCGCATTGATGTTGTGCTGCTTCATAAACCGGATATCCCACAGCATGTCCTCCCTGGTGATGGCCCGCCCTCTGCGGATGTTAAACTCATGGCGGTTGATACCCTTAAACACGATCCGTTTCCCGTTCAGGTACATAATTTTATCCCGCATCTCAAAATGACGGAATCCCACGGTCTGAGGAATGGCCTCCGCCACCTGGCCGTCCCTGTCCAGAACTGTCAATGTCAAGGTGTAAAGGCTGGGAGACTCCGCAGACCACGGACACACAGCCGGAAGTACCATGTCCAGAACCGCTCTACCGTTCTCTATGGCAGCCTCCTTTGCCTCACAGACAAGCATTCCTTCTCCATCTGTCAGAACCGCCCGCACCTGTCCTTCTATCTCCCTGTCCGTCTCCCCAGCATGAACGCCCGTCAGCTCCAGCTTTGCCTGAAGTCTCCCCTTTTTCATAGCATCCCGGCCCGGACATGGGCTGTCCGCCTCTGCAGGCTGCCCGTTCTCATCCATGACCAGATCCGCCTCCACAAACAGATCCCGCACATGGATCCTGGGAATCCCATACAGATATACCTCCCTGAAAATGCCGGAAAACCGGAAGAAGTCCTGATCCTCGATCCAGCTGGCGCTGCTGCGCTTGTACACCTCCACAGCCAGCCGGTTCCCCGTCTTTCTTATGTAATCTGTCAGTTCAAACTCCGACGGCGTAAAGGTATCCTCACTAAAGCCCACAAACTCCCCGTTAAGCCACACATAGAAGGCGGTCTCCACCCCCTGGAAGGACACGAACACCCGCCTTCCCTCCAGTTCCTTTTTCAGGTCAAACTCCTTCACATAGCTTGCCACCGGGTTGTACTCCCAGTCAATATGAGGCGGCCGCAGTTCACTGTGTCCGTCCCATGGATACATGGTGTTTATGTACTGCCTCTTATCATAACCCTGGGTCTGGATATGGCCCGGAACCTGAATCTCGTCTAAGCAGGACAGATCAAAATCTTCCCGGTAAAACTCCTTTTGGCGCTTATCCGGGCACTGGGCATAAGAAAACTTCCACCCCCCGTTTAAAGGCTGGCGCAGCTCCATCTCTCCCCCGTCTCGCTCCCCCGCTTCCATAGCTTTGACGCTGTCATAAAATCGGTGGTCCGAATGAGCCTTCTCCCTGTTTACCTGAAAAACCTCCGGGTTTTCCAGCCACGCCAGATCCGGTACTCTGCTGTTCATGTCAATTCCTCCTGTTTTTCTGATTTTGCCTCCCCCCAACCGCTGGATAAGGCCAATAAACCTTATTCTATTATAGAAGCAAAAACCTGGAAAGTACATGTCATTTTCACTTATATTCCGGCAAAAAAGCAGTCCGCGAAATCTCACGGACTGCCTTCCCTCTAAACCACGGCTATTCTATATATTTCAATAAGATCCTGGTCACTTCTTTGATGTCAATGGGCTTGGCCACATGGGCGTTCATTCCGCACTCCAGGCACTTCTTGATATCCTCCGAAAAGGCGTCGGCGGTCATGGCGATAATGGGAATATCCTTATCCGCCCTGTCCAGCTCCCGGATCGCCTTGGCCGCGTCATAGCCGTTCATCACCGGCATACGGATATCCATAAGGATGGCGTTAT
>CAJUPQ010000041.1 GCA_910588505.1 uncultured Hungatella sp.
CTGACAAAAAATCATCTCACAAAATCAGGCACAAAGAGACTCCGAGAGTACATAAAATGGGACAGGAGGTATCCGGGCTATGAATAATATATATGACAATGAAGAATTTTTTAACCAGTACTCCCAGATGAACCGCAGCAAGGCAGGCCTGTCTGCAGCCGGGGAATGGCACCAGTTAAAGCCATTGTTTCCTGTGCTGGACAAAAAGAGCGTACTTGATCTGGGGTGCGGTTATGGGTGGCACTGTAAATTTTCCCGGGAGCAGGGGGCGGCCAGGGTTTTGGGGATTGATTTGAGTGAGAAGATGATTGGTGAAGCTAAAAGAAGGAACAGCAAAGAGGGCATCGATTACCGTGTCTGCGGCATAGATGGATATGAGTACCCGGAGGATAGCTGGGATCTTGTTCTCTCAAACCTGGCACTCCACTATATAGAGGACCTGGATTGGGTGTTTGGGAAGGTTTTCAGGACGCTGAAACAGGACGGGATTTTTCTTTTTAATATTGAACATCCCGTTTTTACTTCCGGGGTGGGGCAGGACTGGATCTATGGGGACGACAGACAGCCGAAATACTGGCCGGTGGATGATTACTATCGTCCCGGAAAGCGGGAGACTCATTTTCTGGGATGTGATGTGGTGAAGTACCATCACACGCTGACACAGATTCTGATGGGACTGATGAGAAGCGGATTTATCCTTGAAGTTGTGGAGGAGGCAGAGCCTCCCAGACAGATGATGGATATTCCGGGGATGGAACATGAACTGCGCAGGCCGATGATGCTGCTGGTAAGGGTAAGAGCGGAAAAATGAGGGAGCGGATAAAAATACAAAAATAGAAATCCGCAGGGGAAAGTTCGTCAAGCCGGAAGAAAGGCCGGCACAGAGGAGATAAAAGAATGCGCGAAGAGGTCTTTAACCACATCAAAAAGAAGTACAAAGTTTCCCCGGAATATCCCTGGGGGAAGTATGAAAACAATGCGGTCTTCCGCCATGCCGACAATAAAAAATGGTTTGCCCTGGTGCTGGAAGTGGGGCGGGATAAGCTGGGGCTTTCGGGAAATGAGCGTGTGGACGTGATAAATCTGAAGATTGACGACAGGATGTTTAAGGAGATGCTGCTTAAAGAGAATGGGATCCTTCCTGCGTACCACATGAATAAGGAACATTGGATTTCCGTGATTTTGGACGGCACAGTGAAGGAGGACAAAGTTTTTGACCTGATTGGCGCAAGTTTTCTGGCCACGGCGCCGAAGAAAAAGAAAGAAAAGGTTCGGCCTCCAAAGGAGTGGATTGTTCCGGCCAAGGGGAGTGCCCAACAGTCTGAGCCATGAGTTGAATCGGTGAAGAAGGCAGTGTTTTTGGAGAGAAATTGGATTATATATTATGGAGGAGAAAGGTTATGAATGTGATTGTTCCGTTAAAACTTATTTGCGATGCCATAGAGACAGCAGACAGTGAGTGGAGGCAGTACCTTGATATAGAAAAAATGGAAGTGGTCTGCCTTCCGGAAAATCCTTTTATGGGTGAGTATGATGAGGAGGACCAGGAACTGGCGGAACTGATTGAGGAGGAATGGAATATCCGGTTCTTTGCCCTGCCTTCACAGTTTGACATCCACGAATACAGTATTATGGAGGATTTTGTGTGGGAGCTTCCCCAGGGGCTGGTGCAGGACTCACTGGAAAATGCTATCAGGGGAAAGGGGGCTTTCCGGAGATTTAAGGATGGTATACGCAGATTTGGCATTGAACAGCAGTGGTATGACTTTGAGGAGGCCAGGTACCGCAGTCTGGCCATTGAGTGGTGTGAGGAGAAAGGGTTTGGGTACCGTGAGGATGGGAATGGAAAGACAGAAGAACCTGTGAGCAGCGGGAAGTCCGGAAAAGCCGGGACAGACAGGAATGCCGGAGAGAATCTGGCATGGGAGGAAATCCGCACGGAGCATGTGGTGCAGGACACGTGGATTGATTTTAGGCGGTCCGCATACCGGCTTCCGGACGGGAAGGTGTTTGAGCCTTTTTACAGTTACGGCCGCAAGGATTATGTGGTCATTGTGGCGTCTGATGAGGATGGAAGGTATCTGTGCGTCAGGCAGTTCCGCCAGGGAATAAAGGAAGTGACCACGGAATTTCCCGCAGGAGGAATTGAGCGGTCAGACAGCAGGAAGTATGGGTGCAGGGAGGGTTCGGGGGCGTCGGAGGACAGCCTTAAGGCGGCGAAGCGGGAGCTGCTTGAGGAGACGGGATATGTGTCGGATGAATGGAGGCATTTGCTTACGGTGCCGTCCAATGCAACCATGGCGGATAATTACGCCCATATTTTTGCAGCCGAAAACTGCAGAAAGCTGGGGGAGCAGGATCTGGACGAGACGGAGTTTCTGCATGTGAGAAGATATTCAGAAGAGGAGATTGAGAAGCTGATTTTCGGAGGAGAGTTTCAGCAGGCGGTCCATATTATGGCATGGATGCTGGCCAGGAGAGAATGAAAGGGAGCGGATTGGGGCTGAGGGGAATAAGATAATGCTGAAGATAGAATAGAGGAGCAATTATTCACCCTGTATCCCCATCTTCCGGCACTTCTCCGGAGAAACCCCAAAAAAACGTTTAAACACTCTGCTGAAATACAAGGGATCCCGAAAACCGGTCAAAAAAGCCGCCGTCGATACACTAAGCCCCTCAAAAAGCAGAAGTTCTCTGGCCTTCTCCACTCTTAGCTGGTTCAGATACCGGATAGGAGGAGTTCCTGTGGCCTGTTTAAACACATGGGAAAAATAGTCGGAGCTCAGGCAGCAGAATTTCGCCATGGCATCAAGAGACCATTCCTTCATATATTGCTGATTCAGGGCGAGAATCAGATCGTCAATGGCAGAATAGGGCTTAACTTGTTGTGATTGCGTTTTAAGCCGCCCAATCAAAGCCAGCAGCTTTAAAAAGTCATGTTCCACCACAGACTGGTAATAATCCTTTTTCAGCTGCAGTTCTTTTATCATCTCTTCAAAAATTTGTTTCACCTGCAGACTTTCCCCGATATAGCAGGTATCTGTGCCATACCCGGAAAGAATCTCCCTGCACTGGCTGCCTGTAAAATGAATCCAGTAAACTTCCGGTTTATCTCTGAAAAAATAGGAGTAAATCTGAGGTTCGCCAGGGTGATAGAGAATCACGCTTCCGGAAGAGCAGGGAGTAAAACTGTGACCGATTTTGTAATTGCCAACCCCTTTGTAAACATAGAGAAGCTGGTAGTCCACCCTCCCACCCGGACGTTGTTTTGTGTAATCCCTTGTAAGAAATTTCTCGAAGCCGCAGCAGTTTATGACAATAGGAGATTCAAAGTCCGCATAACCGTCCTCTCTTCTCATTTCCCGCAGATGTCCTGACACATGAATCATCTTTTCCCTCCATAAAGCGTCTTTTTAGATAAAAACAAAAATATCCATATTTAGAGCAAAATCATCTATGGAAAAATATACATAAATGCCCGTATACTTTTCTTAAAGCATATCATATTTCCCATAAAAATAAAACAAAAAAAGACATTTACGGAGGTACACAACATGAAACGACAGGTCATTCTTATTATGACGGACACCACAAGAAAAGACATGCTGGGCTGCTACGGCAACGAAGTTATGAAAACCCCCAATCTGGACAGACTGGCTGAGCGGGGAATCCGTTATGAGAATGCCTACACCTGCCAGCCTGTCTGCGGTCCTGCCAGAAGCGCGATCTTTACCGGAACGTTTCCCCACACCAACGGCATGGTGACCAACAGCATTGCCATGGGCGACAATGTAAAGACCTTAGGACAGCGGCTGTCAGATCAGGGCATTCCCTGCGGGTATGTGGGAAAATGGCATCTGGACGGCGGCGACTATTTTGGACTGGGAAACTGTCCGGAGGGCTGGGAGCCAAAGTACTGGTATGATATGAAATGCTACCTTGATGAACTCACAGAGGAGGAGCGAAGGAAATCAAGAAAATCGGACACCTCTTTTGATCAGAATATGACAGCGGAGTTTACCTATGCCCACAGATGTTCTGACAGAGCCATCTCCTTCCTTAAAGAATACAAAGACCGGGATTTTTTCCTGACAGTATCCTATGACGAACCCCATGGCCCTTCGCTCTGTCCTACCCCCTACAACACTATGTATGACGGTTTCAAATTCCAGGATCATCCGGGCTTTGAGGATGACTTGGCAGACAAACCCTTCATGCAGAAGCTATGGGCAGGAGATATGCTTCATGCTCCCCTTGAAAAAATCAATAAACCATCCCGAAAACTCTCCCTGTTTTTAGGCTGCAACTCCTTTGCCGACTATGAGATCGGACGGGTTCTTGATCTCATCGAAACCTCCATGCCCGACGCCCTGGTGATCTACACTTCTGACCACGGAGATATGTTAGGTTCCCACAGACTGTGGCAGAAAAATGCTGCCGTTTACCGTGAGGTGGCGAACATCCCCTTAATAATAGCCGGCGGACAGCGGGGGAAAGTGGTTCACGCTCCCGCCTCCCATATTGATCTGGCTCCCACTATCATGGATTACTTTGAACTTCCCCTCCCCAAAATCTTTGAAGGAAAAAGTATGTTGGGACAGATTCACAATCCTTTGGAAAACGTAAATGATTATGTCTTTACCGAGTTCACCAGATACGAGGTTGACCACGACGGTTTCGGCGGACTTCAGATGATGCGGGCAGTCATAACTGAGCGTTATAAACTGGCTGTCCATGTTTTGGACAGTGATGAGTTTTATGATCTCTATGAAGATCCTTTTGAGATTCACAATCTAATCCTTGACGAAACCTATGCCTCTATAAGAAACAGTCTCCATGACAGGCTTTTAGAACATATGAACGAGACCAGGGACATGTATCGGGGCTATCAGTGGGCAGTCCGTCCATGGCGGAAAGACAAACAACCCACATGGGACAATGACGGATATACCAGGCAGAGAGAAAATGAAGAATATGAGCCGAGACAACTGGACTACGATACAGGCATGCCCATGGAACACGCTTCAAGGAAAAAGAAAAAATATTAATCCATATGTTCCTTTCCCATATACTCCTTCCGATAATCAAGAGGGGTCATACCCTCCGCTTTTTTAAAGGAGCGAATAAAAAAGCTGGCGCTGTAATATCCTGTGGCAGCACTGATCTCCTGAATGGTCATATGAGTCTGCAGGAGAAGCCGCTTGCTCTTACTGATTCGAAGCCTGGTCAGATACTGCACAAAATTGCACCCTGTTTTTTTCTTAAACAGTGACGAAAAATAGTTTGGAGAAAAGCCGTAGAGCGCAGAGATCCCTGTAAGGCTTAAGTCCTCCGTATAGTGCTCTTCAATATACTGTAAAATCTCGTCGCTGCGGAAGTCCTTTGGCATGGTCTGGAGCATGGACAGGCCAACCTGTTTCATCTTTTTCGACAGATTATCCTTGTTCAGATGTTCCAGATGATAAGCCCGCTCCAAAAAACTGAGAAGATGGGAGACAGCAGATGAATTCTGCGCCGTTATCTCATCCAGGGCCTGTACCATAGCCTGGGAGGACAGCAGAAAAGAAGCATGGTCATTGACTGCAGAAGCCTTAAGACAGCTTTCACAATGACGGCAAAGCTTTGCCAGTTCAGGGGTCAGTTCAGGGGCCTTTCGATTACTTCCATAGAGTGTTTGTCTCTTAAAGACAAAACGACAGGCGGCAAGAGATTGGATCCTTTGCCATTCCTGTTTCCAGGAAAAGCTGTCAGAAAATCCTTTCCCTTCAAAAAACGTGTGACAGGCAGAATATTGTTCAGCCATCTCTTTGATATAGCCTGAAACACAGCCCGGATATTCCGGAGTCTCAAAAAGAAAGAGAAGGGTTCCCTCCGGCTGAGTGTACGGGAGAATCATCACTTTGCTGCTGTCTTTTTCCGACAGTTCCAAGGGCAGAAACGGGCAGGCGGGTACATCATCCGTTATGAGGAGGGGATAGCAGGTCTGGGGGAAAGGAATCATTTCCTCTGAAGAACTCAACAGAGCCATGGTACACAGAGTCAGGTTCTGGAGCAGTTTTGTTTTCTGCTTCTCCAGGGCGGCTATGGTATGCTCCAGAATCTGTTCCAGCTGGTTTCTGGTCAGAGGTTTTAATATATAGTCCCTAACCCCCAGGCGGATGGCCTCCTGGGCATATTTAAAATCATCAAATCCGGACAACACATAAAAGTCCGTCCAGGGCGCCAGCTCCCTGGCATGACGAATTGCTTCCAACCCGTCCATGGATGGCATCCGGATATCCACCAAAGCCAGATCAATGTGATTGCTTTTTACGGCGTCCAGCATAGAAAGTCCGTTGGCGGCTTCCACTACCTCCGCCTGCTCTACCCCGAGATCCTTTAAGAACATGAGAATCGACTGGCGAATCAAAGATTCATCATCTGCAATCAGTATTTTCATAAAGTTTCCTCCATATCCTCTCTAAAGATCATAATTGTGGTTTTTGTTCCCTTGCCAACGGAACTTTGAATCTCCATCCGGCCTCTGGGGGAGAATGATTTAAGACGTTCCCTCACATTATTCAGCCCGATGCTGTTTTCCGACAAAATCTCTGTATCAAAACCGATTCCATTGTCACAGACACTCATAATCAGGTAATCTTCCGTCTTTTGAATCAAAACCCTGATATAACACGGATACTCGCAGGGTTCGATTCCGTGAAGAACGGAATTCTCCACAATGGGCTGAAGAAGAAGCTTAGGTATCATAATCATTTCTTCATCCCCGGTTTCAGGAAAAATATCAAAAGAAAGCCGATCATTAAACCGCAGTTTTTGAAGAGCGCAGTAATACTTTAAAAACTGAAGCTCTGTGGCAAGAGGGATTAGAGAAGGCGCTTTCAGAATGTACCGAAGCATTTCCGACATCTCATAGAGGGAATCCTCCAACCGTTCCCGCTCCCCCATCTGGTTTAGAGCAATAAGATTATTTAAGGTGTTAAACAGAAAATGGGGCTGAATCTGTGCCTGAAGAGCTTTAAATTCACTATCCTTCTGCTTAAGCGCCATAATATATTCCCTCTGAAGGGTTTTATCCAATTGTTCTGAGGTCTGATTCAGCAATTTTCCCAGATCATCCAGCTCCGTACCGGACACATTTTCATATTTTTTAGAAAAGTCCTTGTGCTGAATAGCCCAAAATACCTCCTTCATCTGATTGATGGATGCCACCAGCTTTTTAGAAAACATATAGTGGGATGATGTTGATATGAGAACTCCCACTATGTAAAAACAAAAAGCGGCAGAATAAATAATAAGTATCCTTGATCTTAAATGCTTATCCGACAGAAGAACGGTAATATTCCACGGATACTTTCCAAGAGGATAAGAGTACGCCTGGTAGGATCCGTCTTCCAAATTTACATAGGATTTGCCGAAATTTTTCATGAAACTATCTGTATCCGCCTGAGATAACAGAGCGTTGGTGTAAACAATGTTCTGGTTTTCATCAGTTAAAATAATTTTTGACGGGACATGAAAGGATAACTCTTTAAATATCCGATCCAAAATGGAAATATTGATATCAATCTTAATCACATACAGAGGCCGGCGGTTTTCTATTTTAACAATGGAACGAACCAGGGAGATCACGGAAGAATCATTGGGTTCGATATAGTCAGAAACATGAGGACCTAAAAGCAGACATCTACCGTCAGCAGCAATGGCCCGCTGATACCAGTCCTTTTCCCCATATTTTACAGGCTGAATCAATGATTTATGATCATAATCATCTACGGTGTAATAAAGGCAGTCATCATCGTTCATAATAAAGATTCCGTTGACATCGGCGCGGGTATAGCGAACAAACCGAAAATTGGATTCCAGGTTACTTTTGAGAGGAATCTCCTCCAGAATGTCATATTCATAGCCCTGGACCTTTTTTTCCAGATAATTATAGAGAGAGTCACTGTAATACGGCTGAAGAGTTACCTGTTCCAGTTCTTCTAAGTAGGTAATCATATTGCTGGTCATGGAACTGGCAGTAGAATTCAGAAGGCTCTGGATATCTTTCTCATATTCTCTGGAATAAAACTGTGCCAGAAACGTAGAAATCAGAATAAACGGCAAAAGGGTACTGATCAAAAAGATTTTCATAAGCTGTGCGGAAAAAGAGTGTTTTATTTTCATATGGGTTCCTCATCTTAATACACAAAATTTCAGCCATTATTACCTGTTATCCATAAATCAGTATATACATTTTAGATATTTATTACAATAGATTTTATTAAAATCAGAAGAAAATACAACATAATCGTAAATATTTACTATTTTGCTCCATGCATATGGAACTATAATAGAATTACAAAATTTCAGAGGAGGATAAAAAGAAATGAGAAAACAAATCAAAACGTGGGCAGTATTGGGCCTTGCCGCAGCACTCACAGCTTCCATGGCAGGATGCGCATCTTCTCAGAGCGGAAGTTCTGAGACAGCCGCCCCCCAGGCTCCTGCCGCCCCTCAGGATCCGGACAAAGCCCAGACAGCAGAAACCACAAAAACTGAGGGTTCAGAAGCTCCCGCTGCTGCTCTTGAGGGGGAGATCGAGATCGTAACCAATGGAAATGAAGAGACCTTCAATGCGGTTAATGAGATTTTAAATAACTTCATGGCAGAAAATCCGGGAGTAACGATCAGCTATACCACCCAGGGTTCTGATTATGAACAGCTTATGAAAGCCCGAATGGCTTCCAATGATCTGCCCGATATCTTTGCCACTCACGGCTGGTCCGTAGCACGTTACAGCGAGTACCTGACGCCCCTCAATGATCAGCCCTGGTACGGTTCCATTGAAGAATCTTTTATGAACAATATCGCAAATGATGAAGGGCAGATCTTCGTTCTTCCCCTCAACATGGACATCGGCGGACTTTTATACAACAAGACTCTTCTTGAAGAGCTGAACGCAGAGATCCCAAAGACGTGGGATCAGCTCCTTGAGATCTGTGAGATGGGTAAGGCAAAGGGTTATACAGGCGTATTTATTGCGGGAAAAGACTCCCGCCAGCCAGCCAGCCTTTTGGATGTCTCCGCCCAGACCTTTATCTCAGTGCGCAAGGATGCAGATTATCCGTCCCAACTTTTAGATGGAACTTTTGACTGGAACAACTGGGCTCCCCTTTCCCAGTTCCTTCTCGACCTAAAGACCAAAGGATACTTAAATCCTGACTGTGTTACCTGTGATCCCATCGATGTGGCACCCAGAATGTCAGAGAATAAGGTGTTGTTTGTCATTACTTCCTCTATGGATCTTATCAGACAGGCCGCGGAACTGAATCCCGACGCGAAGTATGGTCTGGCTCCGGTTCCTTCCCTTGGAGAAGGCTATGAGAATGTATTCGCGGGCGGCGAGCGTGAGGCATACGGCATCTGGAAAGACACCAAGCATATGGATATCTGCAGTGCGGTTCTGGAGTACTTAGCCCGCCCGGAAAATGTAAAAAAGGTTTGTGAGGCCAGCGGAAAACGTTCCGCCCTCAAAGACATCAACCCGGATCTTGGGGAGATCGCAGAGGATTACAAGACTTATGCCGATATCAGAATCTGTCCTGTTTTCGACCGCGCTTACCTGCCAAGCGGCATGTGGAGCACCATGAGAACCATCGGATCATCTCTCATCGCGGAAGAGATGACTGTGGAAGAAAGCGTGAAAACCATGGAGACCGATTATAACACACTTCGCGAGCAGCAGTAATATTGGGAGGAAAAAGGATGAAGCAAAAAAGCAGGAAAGGAATCTCCATTGATATCTTATATCTGCCGGCAGTGATTTTGCTGACCGTGTTTGTGGTATACCCTCTTTTGTCAGGTGTACAGATTTCGTTTACCAACTGGAATGGTTATTCCTCCACCTATAAATACATAGGGTTTGCCAACTATAAAAAAATGTTCCATGATAAAATGTTCTACACCGCCCTGAAAAATACGGTAATCTATGGTGTGGGGAGTACAACACTGCAGACCATCATAGGAATCTCCTATGCGCTGCTGCTTCAAAAAAGATTTCCCGGTCAGACCCTGGCAAGGGTGATTATCTATCTTCCTGCTATGATTGCTTCCCTTATTATGGGCTACATCTCCTACTTCCTGGTGCAGTACAATCACGGCGCCATCAATGACATTATGATTGCGCTTGGCAAAGAACCTGTGGACTGGATGGCTAACGGAGAGCGGGCCGTATGGATTATCGTAGTCATCAATGCCCTCCAGTTTGTGGGAAAGACTATGATTGTTATGATTGCCGGCCTTCAGGGAATTCCAGACTCTTACAATGAGGCTGCTTCCATTGACGGCGCTGCCTATCTCCAGCGGTTAAGGTATATTACCTTACCGCTGCTCCTTCCGGCCATTACTACAAGCGTGGTGCTGAATCTCATCGGCGGCCTGAAGCTGTTTGGTATTATCCTGGCTACCACCTCCGGCGGTCCCGGATATTCCAGCCATTCTCTGTCAACATTGATCAATTACCTGTATTTCCAGAACCAGAACGCAGGCTATTCTTCATCTGTCGGCCTGTTTTTGTTCCTGATTATTATGATTCTTGGAACTATTGTGAGAAATTTCCTTGAGAAGAAAGCGGAGGGAATCAGTTGAAACAGAAAAAGAATTTAAAATGGATAAAAACGCTTGCCGCTTTGCTTATCATAGCCCTTCATATCTGTCCCTTTTATATTATGATTAACATCTCCTTAAAAGAGATGTCGGACAGATCATCCAGGTGGATTCCGGCCTTTAAGCCTCATTTTCAGAACTATGTCAATGCCATGAACACAGGGAACCTTGGCAATGCGATTCTGAATACCTGGATAATTGTATTCTTTTCTGTTATGATTGTAGTGGTGGTAGGCGCTATGGCGGCTTATCCTTTATCCAGGCATATTACAAGGCGCAATCAGATTATTCTGACCTTTATTGTAGGAGTTATGATGGTGCCGCAGTTGAGTATTCTGGTGCCCCTTTACAAAGAGATGGTGGCTCTTAAGGGAATCAACCATATCTGGGGGATTGTGCTGGTGTCGGCTACCTTTCATCTGCCCCTGTCCATCTACATGTTTACCAATTTCATAAAGACCATCCCATCGGATTTGGACGAGGCGGCTATGATTGACGGATGCAGCCGGTTCCAGGCATTTTTCAGAATCATACTGCCCTGTTTAAAGTCCACCACCGTGAGCGTAATTATTCTGACAGGGGTTGGAATCTGGAATGATTATCAGTTCCAGCTCTATTTCCTGCAGAAACCTGCCCTCAGAACTATAACCCTGGCCATTACAACCTTCTTCACAGACAGCAGGCAGGACATGGGAGCAGCGGCAGCAGCGGCATTTATCGTGGTTCTGCCCCCGGTTCTTCTGTATATCTGCTTACAGAAATATTTTGTCCAGGGCGCTATGGACAGTGCGGTAAAATGAGATAACAGAACGGATTTTGAAATCTAGTAAAATGGACAAGGATAAAAAATATGGAAAATTGGAGAGAAGTTCTCAGAAAAATGTGTGACATGGATAACAGGGAAATTCTTATAGCAAGCCACCGCGGAAAGTTCAGCTCCAGCGTTATGGAAAACACCACGCTTGCATTTCTCCTGGCAATAAGGCAGGGAGCCCATATGGTGGAAATGGATTTGGCAAGAACAAAGGACGGAAGAATCGTAGCACATCACGACAATGACATGTCCCGATTGTTTCACACCACGGAAACTATCGGGGAAAAGACCTTAAGGGAACTCCTTGATATGCCTTTGTACAATTACCTTGGGGAGATCTGCGCGGAACATTTGGAGACATTTGACGAGATTCTGGATGGATTAAAAGATAAGACCGTATTGGTGCTGGACAAATGCTGGGATTGCTGGGATGAGGTCTATGATCTTCTTAAGAAAAGGGATATGCTTAAACAGACCATCTTTAAATTTTATTTAAGAGATGAGAACCCTCTTCTGTGGGCCAAGGAACATAAAGACTGTATGTTTATTCCCATGTGGAAGGAGATCGAACTTTTGGAACGGCTGGCAGAGCTGAAGGCAGCCGCAAAGGTTCCCGCCGTTGAGATCACTCCCAGAGACGTAAATGACGACGTCTTTCAGCCGGAAACCTTCAAATGGCTGAAAGAACACCAGATGAAAGTGTGGTGCAACTCGTTAAGCCTGGCCAAAAGGCTTGTCTATGGAGCCGGCTATGATGATCTGAAATCCTTATATTATGGCGGCGATGCCGGATGGGGAGAACTGATCAAACAGGGAGTAACCATTATCCAGACAGATTGGCCCTATGAACTGAAATGTTATCTTGATATGAGGAACCGCCGCTCGTTTGACTTGTGTGATGTATGATTGCGGCGATATCAACTATTTTACACTACCCAAACTGACGGCCGCAGTGATGGTCAAACCACTGCGGCCGCTTCATGTCTTAAAAGAAATAATTACTTCAACACATCCTTCAAATCCATAGTCTTAGTTCCGTCTTCCAGTATAAAGCAGGGAATACCGATTCCGCCGCCTGCTTTTACCTTTTCATACATGGGTTCCTCATCCCGCAGTTTCAGATAAACCTTCAGATCTGGAAGAGAAGCGGACATATTCTTAAACTCAATCTCCATGCCGGCCTCCACCAGCTTATTCAGAGCATAAATGGTATCCGGGCATAAATGGCTTCCTACTACAGTAACTTTCATAATCATAATCTCCTTTTTGTTTAATATGTATGGAATCCGTTATTATAACGGGAATCCCCAATCTGATGTTACAGGGGTTAAATCCCTCCATGGCGCCCCATAGGGTCTATCCGGCTTTGGGGCGGAGCGGTTCATTTCCACTTACCCCGCTGTCACATTACCGTCTTCAACAGCCAGGCTATATTCCTACCGCCTTACCGCCACTGCCTCAATCTCACACAGAACCCCCTTGGGCAGTTCCTTTACCGCAACACAGCTTCTGGCAGGCCTGGAAGTAAAATATTTGGCGTACACCTGGTTAAAGTCCGCGAAATCCGCCATATCCGCCAAAAAGCAGGTGGTTTTAAACACATGCTCAAGCCCGGTCCCCGCGGCTGTCAGAATGGCTTCCACATTTTTGCAGCTTTGCTCTGCCTGGGCGCTGATCCCTTCCGGCACTTCACCGGTCTGGGGATTAACGGGAATCTGACCAGAAGTAAACACAAATCCATTGATCTCACAAGCACCAGGGCCGCCGCGAATCCGCCGGTGACAATGAACGTACACACCAGGCTGCCAAGAATTTTACCAAGCCGTTTCATGTTGACCATATTTCCCACGGCTGTGGTGATGGATACGTAGACCATAGGAACCACGATGGTAAACATCAGGTTCAGGAAAATGTCCCCAAGAGGCGCCAGAACCTTGGCCTTTTCCCCTAAGATGATGCCCAGCATAGCCCCGGTGAAAATGCCGCCCAGCAGCAGTAACGGAAATTTATAGCTGTCCCATATTTTCTTCGCGTTCATATGTGATACCTCTTTTCTCATGTATTTGCGTCAACGGCTTCTTTTAACTGTTTCATGGCCTGTTCCAGGATGCTTCTGGGGCATGCTGCGTTGAGCCGCATATAGCCGCTTAAGCTTCTCCCAAAGGTGTAGCCTTCATTAAGTCCAAGCCCTGCTTTTTCTATCATAAATGTCCGCAGTGTTTCATTGTCCATGTTAAGCCCCCGGCAGTCCAGCCACATCAGATAGGTGGCATCCGGCACATTGACCTTGATCTGGGGGATGCGCTTCTCACAGAAGGATCTTACATACTCAAAATTGCCGTCCAGGTAGATAAGCAGCTGCTCCAGCCACTCCTCCCCCTCATTGAACGCCGCTTCCATGGCAACGGAGCTGAAAGCGTTGTTTCGATGGATGTCCATGTTGGTCCAGAAACGGTCGAATCTCTCTTTTGTCTCCAGGTCAGGAAATACGGTGGTGGATGCCTGGAGCCCGGCCAGGTTAAAGGTCTTTGTGCCGGAAATGCAGCTTATGACTTTTCCGGCAGTTTCCTTGGAAACCGTGGCTGTAGGGATGTGTTTTTTTCCATGGAAAATCAGGTCGGAGTGGATCTCGTCGGACACAAGGAGCACATTATTGGCAATGCAGATGTCCGCCATTTTTTTCAGCTGTTCTTTCGTCCACACGATGCCCAGCGGGTTATGGGGACTGCACAGCAGGAAAACCTTTACTTCCTTGGCTTTTCTCTCAAAGTCCGCAAAATCGATGGTCCAGCGTCCCCTCTGCTCCACCAGCTGATTTTCCACCACAACCCGTCCCCATGCTTCGGTCACATCATAAAATTCAGAGTACACGGGAGTCTGGATCATAACCTTGTCGCCGGGATTGGTGAAGACTTTAACAATAGCGGACAGGGCAGGCACCACGCCCAGGGACCAGCTTACAAGGCTCTTGTCGATCTGCCAGCCATTGCGGCGCTGCTGCCAGCTGCAGATGGCGTCAAAATAACTGTCTGGGCGTGAGGTGTATCCCCAGATGCCCTCCTCTGCTTTGTATTTTAAAGCGTCGATGATCGGCTGGGCGGTTTTAAAATCCATGTCAGCTACCCACAGGGGGATGACATCATTGGTGCCGAATTTTTTGATGCGCTCATCGTATTTTGCCGCGCGGTTGGCGCTGCGGTCAATTACCTGGTCAAAATCATATTTCATAGTTTTTCCGACTCCTCTCGTTGTATTCGTAATATTAATGATTTTGTTCACAAAGATCACTGCCGGCCAGTTTGTTTTGTGGTTATGCCTTATAAATGAGCAAAAGCCGTGCCAAAAGATGGGAGTGGCGGGGAAAAAGTTTATTTTTCTGTGTGGCTTCCTTATTATATGAGCAAAAGCCGGGTTAGGGTGAGGGGCAGGAAAGGGGAAGCTGGCGGTGCGGGGAGGAAAATGGAAGGGAAAATGGGAATGTTTTAACCATTTGATACACATATTTAACCAATTGTGGAGAAAGAGAGGCCATAAGGCGGAGACGGTCATAGCCTGTTTTTACATTCTGGGGCTGGGCCTCGTTCAGCCGCCTTACATCTGAAAAATTTATCATATGCAAAATAGAGCGTAAAGATGATGGCAATGGATTTTTCAATATACAGTAGGTGTACTGGCATGTTTTTTGCTGTATAATAGAATAGATATATAAATACAGGTGATTGCGAAACGCATAACTTGCCGGAAAGAACATCATTTAAGCGTCCTGCGGCAGCAGGGCCGGATCGTATTCGCAATCCCCCACTTAAAAAGGAGGATATGACCATGAACCGTAAAATTCTCATTGTAGGCGGCGTAGCAGGAGGGGCTTCCGCTGCGGCCCGCGTCAGACGTCTGGACGCCCATGCAAAGATTATCATGTTTGAGCGGGGGCAGCACGTATCATTTTCCAACTGCTGTCTTCCCTACCACTTAAGCGGAACCGTGGAAAACAGCGATTCCCTGGTACTTATGACCCCTGAGCGGTTCGCCAAACAGTATGATATCGAAGCAAGAGTACAAAGCGAAGTGACAGCCATTTATCCGAAGGAGAAAAAAGTGGAAGTTCGGGATCGGCAGTCCGGGGACACCTATGAGGAATCCTACGACAAACTGATCCTGGCTCCGGGCGCCAATCCCATTATGCCAAAAAGTATAACCGGAATTGACAAAAAACATGTATTTTCCGTGCGGAATGTGACGGACATAAAAGCCCTGAAACAGTATATAGACTTAAACGGCATAACAAAGGCCGCCGTAGTAGGCGGGGGATTTATCGGTGTGGAGACGGCGGAAAACTTAAAATCCGCAGGTCTTTCCGTAGCCCTGGTAGAGGGCAGCAGCCAGATCATGATGCCCTTTGACTATGATATGGTCCAGATCCTTCATAAGGAAATGATGGACTGCGGTGTAAATTTATATCTGTCAAGCGTATTGTCGGAGATCAAAGAGGATGTTATCGTGATCAAACGACAGGAAGAGACCGAGACGATTGAGGCAGAGGTGGTGGTCATGGCCATCGGCGTGGCTCCAGAGACCGGGCTTGCTAAGGCAGCCGGCCTTGGGATCGGGGAGACCGGCGGGATCCTGGTAAATAAAAACCATCAGACCACGGACCCTGACATCTACGCAGTGGGAGACGCGGTGGAAAGCTTTAACCGGATCCTTGGCCGTCCGGGGCGTCTGGCCCTTGCCGGTCCCGCCCAGAGACAGGCCAGGGCGGCGGCAGACCATATCTACGGAGGATCTGACAGAAACCGCGGCTTTTTGGGGTCCTCCTGCATCCGGATCTTCGGGCAGAACGCGGCATGTACGGGGATTAACGAGAAGACGGCAAAAGGGGCGGGGATTTCCTGCGATTTTTCCTATGTCATATCCCCTGACAAGGTAGGACTGATGCCGGACAGCCATTACATGAACTTTAAGTTGGTATTTGAGGTTCCCACAGGCCGCATCCTTGGAGCCCAGGCCATCGGAAAGGGCAATACGGATAAACGGATAGACGTGATCGCGGCCATGATCGCCATGGGAGGGACCCTGGAAGACTTAAAAGATCTGGAGCTGTGCTATTCTCCGGTCTTTGGAACGGCAAGAGACGTTGTGAACCAGGCGGCCCTTGTGGGATTAAATCTGCTGAACGGCTGCTACCGCCAGGCGCCGGTGACGGCTGTGCGGCAGCTGGTGGAGTCAGAGGCTTACATTGTGGACGTGAGGGAAGAGCAGGAATTTAAAGCAGGCCATTTAAAAGGAGCCCGCAACATCCCCTTAAGCCAGCTTCGCCAGAGGATCCAGGAGATCCCAAAAGACGTTCCGGTCTATGTCCACTGCCGCACCGGACAGCGCAGCTACAACGCGGTATGCTGTCTCCAGGACCATGGATATAAAAACGTGCGGAATGTTTCCGGTTCCTTCCTGGGAGTCAGCCTCTATGAGTACTTTAACGATAAGACACAGGAACGGACGCCTGTGGTAACGGAGTATAATTTTAAGTAGGTCGATGATCTTTTGTCAGCTGTGGTTCTCCCACAGCTGTCTGCCCTGCAGAGTCAGCCGGCTGCCGCCCCGCCCTCGGCTGACTTTTGCAAAGCCTTTTTCTGCCATATCTGCCAGAATATTTCTTACTTCCTGCTGGGACATGGGAAGATAGCGCTCCTTAGCCTTTGTCAGCAGCTTTTCCCGTCCAAGATAGATTCCCTCCTGGGAAGCCTCATAAAGCTGTTCCAGGGACTCATTGGTGGCTGCCACAATGCGCACGTCAATGCTGATGATATGGCTGCCTCCCACCCGCATGATCTCCCGCTCCTGCAGTACCCGAAGAAGCTTTACATGGAGCATGGGGCTCATGCCCTCCACCTCGTCCAAAAACAAGGTCCCTTTGTGGGCAAATTCCAGAAGGCCCGGCCTGCCGCCCTTTTTGGCCCCGGTAAAAGCGCCGTCCTCATAGCCGAACAGTTCGCTTTCCAGAAGATTTTCCGGAAATGCTGCCACATTGATGGCCACGAAAGGCTCCTTTTTCCGCCGGGAAGCCTGGTGCAGGGCGTGGGCAAACAGCTCTTTTCCCGTTCCGGTCTCACCGATAAGCAGCACCGGGCTTTCGCTTGCGGCCATCCGCTTTAGGATATCTTTTGCCCGGACAATGGCCTGGGAGTCGCCGATGATATCCGTAAAGCCGTACTTGGCGTAATGGCCTTTGTGCAGCAGCTGTTTTCTCAATTCCCCCTGGCGCATTTCCACATCATTAAATCTCTGTAAAATAGCAAATGCCCCGACGCAGGCGTCCTGGCGCAGCACAGGCGCCACCTCCACGCTGACATTGATGCCGTTTATCTTTTTGACCTGGGCTTTCACCCGGCTTTTTTCCCGCAGGCATTTGGAAAATCCGATATAGGGGAACACCTGCTCTCCCCGTTTTCCCATGACCAGGGAGCCGCTTACCCTTGTGATCTCCTCCGCGTGATGGCTGCAGGCGAAAATCTCTCCCAGCTCGTTTACGCCGATAACCCCTTCCTCCAGGATCTCCATAAGGATATGGAACTGGCTTTCCAGGCGGATGGATTTGGCGAACATCTGGTCAAAGCTGTAGTTATTGGTGGCTATGGTCCGAAAATACTCCTGAAAAGGGGCGGTTTCCAGAAGATATGCCAGGTCCAGGCGCAGGGCGATCTCAATCATCATGCCGGAGGTGCAGGAGCGCTGCCCCAGATTGATGACGGTCTCGATCTCTGTGGGTACATAGCGCATCTCGTCTGGGGTTACGGCCATGTGGACGTCCTCATATTATCGTTACTCCGCCAGGAGGTAGTCCCGGCCCTTGGCTGTACAGAGCCTGTGTGCGTTGCCCTTGCCGCTGCGGATGCCTACCATGCCATAGGAGGAGATATTGTGTCCGTGAAAGTAGAGGTGAATCCAGGCATTTATAAAGACGGCATGAGCGTGGGGATCCCTGGTTTTGACCGCGTTGGCCTGAAATACGCCGCAGCCCTGGGGGCCTGCCTGGGCAATCCCCACAAGAGCCTGCAGCTTTTGGAGGATATTGACGAGACGATCTCTCAAAAGGCCATTGAGCTGGCGGAGGCCCGCCATGTGGTTGTGATGATCAACCACAGCGAGACGCAGCTTTACGCCAGGGCAGAGATCATCACCACTGCAGGCATCGGCATCAGCGAGATACGGAATACTCACGCCAACATTATTTTGACCAAGAGAAATCATGAAGTCCTTCTTCAGAAAGAATACGCGGTCAGCTCCAATGACGAGATCCATCAGAAACTGATGGAAATGACCGTGGCCCAGATCAAGGAAGTTGTTGACCAGTGCAGTGAGGAGGAGCTGGCCTACATGACCGAGGGCGTGGAGATGAACGGAAAGCTTGCGGATTATGGGCTGGACCATACTGTGGGCATCGGGATCGCGTCTGCCCTCCAAAAACAGCTCCGGGGACACGGATTGGGTGTTCCTGGGAGCTGTTTTATTTCGGTAACTATTTTTATAGAAGCAATGCTCTCTGCCTGGAGTCGGGGATATTCATCTGGATGCGGTATTTTGCCACCGCTCTTCTGGATATGGCAATTCCCTCATCAGCCAATTTCTCTGCCAGCTTCTGGTCGCTGAAAGGTTTTTTGCCTTCACAGGCGATGATGGAGCGGATTTTTTCTTTGATGTGTTCCGGCGACACCCCGTCCTGTTCCCCGCTTTTCGCCACGGCTGTGGTAAACAAGGCTTTCAGCGGTTCCGTCTTTTTATACTGCACATATTTTCCCTTAATAGCCCGGCTTACGGTGGAGGCGTGGATCCCCAGATCCGCCCCGATATCTTCTAAACTCATGGGGGTCAGAGGGCCTTTTAGCTGAAAGTAATCTTCCTGCCTTTTTACGATGGCCTCCACAATGCGGATAATGGTTTTTCTTCTCTGCTCTACGCAGTTGATGACAAATCTTGCCCGTTCCAGCCGCTCTTTAAAATACGCGGTCAACTCCGGGTCTGTGGATTCCTCCATCATGCGGATGTAGTAGTCGCTGTACTTGTATTCGCCGATCCACTGGTCATTGATCTCCACGGTCCATCTCCCTCCCGGCCGGGACACCAGGATATCGGGAACCACGTAAGCGGCCTCTGACCGGTCAATATCCATAAGAGGGCGGGGGTTCAGGCTTCCGATAAGATGGATATATTCTTTCACCTGGATGGTGGATATGCCAAGGCTTCGGGATATGGTTCCGATCT
Source organism: uncultured Hungatella sp. (assembly GCA_910588505.1). Taxonomy (GTDB): domain Bacteria; phylum Bacillota; class Clostridia; order Lachnospirales; family Lachnospiraceae; genus UBA3402. The sequence goes on from CAJUPQ010000041.1 coordinate 19,721, forward strand.
GGCCGCTTACCAGGTCTGCCAGGTGTTCTCTTAAAAGCAGAAACAGGGTTTCGTCCTCAACGGCCCGCTCCTCCAGCTGCTTTATCAAACATTCCGCCAGGTTGGGCGAGAAGATGCCCACAGGCTCTAATTCCCGCAGAACAGTCAGGCACTGTCTAAGCTCTTCTTCCCCATAGCCGGAGGTCTCTGCCAGTTCCCCCAGATCCTGGGTAAAAAAGCCTTTTTCGTCCAGGCAGTCCACAAGATAACTCATGATCTTCCACTGGCGTTTGGAGTAGTCGTTCCAATTTAGCTGCCCCAGCAGGTTTTCTTTTAGCAGGCTTCCCTTTTTGGCGGACAATTCCCGCCGGTAGGGCTCGTCCTCGTCGGGATTGCCGGGATGCTGGTCCGCGTAGGCAGTCTGGGCGTCGGTGTCGGAAAATTTTTCTATGCTTGTCATGATCTCGTTTTCTTTGCGCTCCGCGTTTTCCAACATTGGATTTTCCAGATATTCGTTTACCATAAAATCTTCCAGTTCCTGGTTGGTCAGTGCCAGGATATGTAAAGCCTGCACTTGATTGGCAGACAGGGATTGCTTCTGTTCGGCTGCTATGTAGCTGTTCAAATCCATGTGGGCTCTCCTTTTGCGTGTAGTGTGGTTTGTCGTTTGGTGTTTGGCTTAAGTTTACACTTTTTTTATAAAATATTCAATATTTTTATTGCTTTTGCTGAAAAAATGTTGAAAAAAGACTTTTTGTGGGGCGGCGCCATTGCCGCTCATCAGGCTGAAGGAGTCTGGGACGCGGACGGAAAGGGCGTAAGCTGTTCCGATGTTGAGACCATCGGAGGAAACGGCATTCCAAGAAGACTGACCGACGGGGTCATTCCGGGGGAGATCTATCCAAACCATGAGGGGATTCATTTTTATGAGAACTACAAAGAAGATATCGCCCTGTTTGCGGAGATGGGATTCAAGGGCTTTCGGACATAAGGAGAAATCATTCCATTGGTATAAACACGTTATTGAGACCAATGGAGAAGAGCTATAATGTGAATCCCTGTATTTTGCGCCCTGCAGCTTGCTGTGGGGGCGCTTTATTATGCTCTCAAAAGGCACATATGGGACAGACAAACCATAATACACTGTACAGATTTTGAAACAGAGAAAACGGTGATAGATTTTATGCAGAATCAGAAAATGGAAAACGTGCTGAACCTGGCCCTTGGGGCCACACCCCAGGAACTGGAGCGGTCGGAGACTCTGGCAGTGGGCTTTGACCCGGAGGAAAACACCTGGGAGGTCATTGTGAAACATTCCAGGCCCCTTGAGGGCCTTGAGGATATGGGGGTGAAACAGGTGGAGCTGTTAAACCAGTATTCCATCCTTACGGTTCCGGAGTCAAAGCTTGAAGAGGTAAGCCGGCTGCCCCAGGTAGAGTATATGGAAAAACCGAAACGGCTGTACTTTTCCGTGGGACTGGCAAAGACGGCTTCCTGTATTACTTATGTGCAGGTGGAAGGAAGCAGCTATTCTCCTTATCTGACAGGGAAAGGGTGTTTGGTGGCGGTGATTGATTCGGGGGATAGTGTTATAATGATGACAGGTTAGCAGAAATCCCCATAATTCAAGGGTTTTTCGCTGATTTAGTCCTACAGAAAATTGCTGAAATAAACAGTTATTTGAGTAAGGACGGGCCCGTTTTATGATTCAAAAGCATAGAAAATTTGAAAAGGCATTATTATAACACGAAAAAACAGATTTTGTTAAGATAGTGCCCAAATTTGTTTCAGCAGACATCCGACAGGCATCTTCTGACAAAAAAATTTGTCAAAAGATGTTTGAAAAAGGATGTGAAATTATAATATCATACTGTGTTTAGGTGGGACTAAATCGGTTTGTGTCTGGCGATTACGGCAGATATGCAGACGTTAAGTCCTATTTTTCTTGCCCGGAAAAAATAGGAAAAAACAATGCATGGACAACCGATTTAGTCCTATTATACACCAAAGAAAGGAGAAATTCAATGGCAAAAATCGTGGGATTACTCAATGAGAAAGGGGGTGTCGGAAAGTCGGCTTCGGCCACTACGCTGGCATATCTCCTGGCAAAAAAAGGAAAACGGACAGCCCTGATTGACTTCGATGGTCAGGGACATTCCAGTATCATTTTTGGAGTAAAGAATATCAACAAACTGGAGGTGACAATCAATACGCTTCTTAGAAAAATTATAGAGGACGAGCCCCTGCCGGAGAGAGAACATTATATAATAAAAACAGATTGCGGTGTTGATTTAATTCCTTCCAACTCCCAGCTTTTTACACTGGAAAGAAATCTGTGTAATGTGGATTTCAGAGAACGTATTTTAAGCCGATTTGTAGATACCATAGAGGAACACTATGATTATATTATCATTGACGCTATGCCTCAAATGGGAACTCCGATGATTAATGTGATGATGTGCGCCAATGGAATCATTGTGCCTACCCAGGCGGAACTTTTATCAGCCCAGGGGCTTTCAGAACTGTTGAAACACTACCAGGTAATCCGCAACAACAGTAACCATCAACTAAAGATCGAAGGGATTCTTATTACGATGGATTCCCAGAATACCATTGTGTCAGCACAGGTTAGAAAGTTGATTGAACGTGGGTTTGCAGGAGCGGTTCCAATTTTTAAGACCCATATTCCACGTTCTATTAAAGTGGCGGAGGCGGTATTATATCATAAAACCATTTGTGAATATATGCCTGGCAATCCGGCTGCTATTGCTTATGAAAGATTTGCGGATGAATTTCTTGCGTGTGAAGAAAGGAGTGGAGAGGAGGAGAGCTTGCTTGGCAAAGAAAAAGCCTAATATGGATGAATTATCGGACATGCTTCATTTTGAAATAGATTCCGGCTGCGATTTGACAGGTCATGAATTATCCATTAAGGGGAAAACAGTAGAAATGGAGTTTCCCCAGATGGAGCCGTTTCCAGAACATAAATTTAGGCTCTATGAGGGTCAGCAGCTTACAGATATGGTGGACAGCATTCGGCAGTTTGGCATTCTGCTTCCGATAATTCTATGGCACAGGGAAGATGGACGGTATTTTATCTTAAGCGGTCATAACCGCTGTAACGCCGCCCGAATGGCAGGATTGAAAAAAGGGCCAGTGATTATTAAGGAAAAATTGACTTATGAGGATGCGGTTCTGATTGTGACAGAGACAAACCTGCGTCAAAGATCTTTTTCCGATTTAAGTCATTCAGAGAGGGCCTATTGTCTGGCACAGCATTATGAGGCGATGAAAGCCCAGGGAAAAAGGAATGACCTTTTGACGGAAATAGAGACATTTATGAACCCCCAGGATTCAGGACAGAATCCAACAAATGCACAACGTGAGCACAGGTTGAACAGCAGAGATAAAATCGGAAAAGAATATGGTTTATCCCACGCCAAGGTGGCCAGATATATCCGTATTGCAAATTTGGAAGAATCTTTGATTCGGAAGGTTGACAGTGGAGAAATCGCACTTTTGGCAGCTTATCAATTGTCTTTTGTTGAAGATAAAAAATTGCAGGAAAAGATGGCCAGACTGTTAGAGTCAAAAGATTTTAAAATGGACATGAAGAAAGCTGAAATGCTGCGCAGGTATTATGAAGAGGATAGATTGACAGACCTGGCAATTAAAGAGATTTTGTCTGGAGTAAAGTCCGGAGAACAAAAAAACAAAAGCTATCAGACAGTCAAAGTAAAACCGGAGGTTATAACCAGATATTTTCAGGATGGACAGTCAGAAAAAGAAATCCAAGCCATTATTGAAAGAGCAATCATATTTTATTTTAAAAACCAAGAGGAGAGTTTGCCATGGTAGTACAGGAGGAAAGCAGAACAAACCGCAAATGTGACAGCAATATTTTGTTTAAAAATAAGAAACACGAGGCATTTTATGAAGAGAATCTTCCTAAGTGCAGATTACAGGATGTTTATCACAAAGCGTTGGTTTATTGCCTGGGGATTTGCGAAGAAACGAGACGGTATATTAACCGGATTTATGATTTTAACACAGGGTATGTAAAAACTGAGTGTCTAAAAGAAGGATGGCAGACAGGTTCCAGCACAAAAGTTACTAGGATTGCATTTAATCTCTATTGCGGCGGGACGCCAAGTGTTTACGATAGTGAAGATATGGAAGAACAACTGGAAGAGTGCCAGTCCTATGCAGTGGATGATTTATTTTGCTGTGGGTATGCAAAGTATTTTTGGGAGGCGGTGAAAATTCGATATCCAGAGTATTGTAGAATATAACAACGGATTATATTTTGGCGCAGCTTGCTGTGGAAAACAAAGGCAGGATGCGCCAAAAATATGGCTATGTGGAGAGCTTGTGAAAAAGTGGAAAGGAGACAGGAACAAATGCAGGGAATATGTTTTGACTATTTTCGGGGAAGCGAAGCAGAGCAATACAACTTTTACCGTATACCGAAAGCGCTGTTTACAGCGGAGTGTTTTAAATCCCTTTCCTGTGAAGCCAAGGTTTTGTACGGCCTTATGTTGGACCGTATGGGGCTTAGCATGAAGAACCAATGGTTTGATGAAGAAAACAGAGCCTATATCATTTTTACAGTAGAGGAGATTATGGAACTTTTATGCTGTAAGACTCAAAAAGCGATAAAACTGGTGAAGGAACTGGATACAGAAAATGGAATAGGATTGATTGAAAAGAGACGCTTGGGATTCGGAAGACCCAACATTATCTATGTAAAAAATTTTTTAATAAAAAGGATTGCAGAGCCTCAAAGACCTGACACACAGTCTGACCAAAATAAAAAATCTCTTGAAAGTATAGTAGAGCAGGGTGAAACTGGGAAAGTATCCATACATAAGCAACTAGGCGAGACAGCAGATATAGAGATGGACAGAGAGTCAACCAGCGGTTGCATACCCGCCTGTCAGGATTCAAGAATTTCGAAAATCAAAATTCTTATATTGTGAAAATCAAAAATCAAGAATTTCGAAAATCGAAATCTAATAATACTGATATTAATAATACTGACAAGAGTGATACTGATTCTATCTATCCATCTTATCCTGTTATTCTATGTTCGCAGGTGTTAAAGGAGAGACTGAGACCAGATGGGAAGGAACAGATAGATGAATATCGGAATATAATCCGTGATCAGATTTCTTACGAATGTTTTCAGAAGGGGGATTCCGGACAGATAGCGGAAGTAGATGAACTTATAGAACTGATGGCGGAGGTCATGACAATGCCGGACAGTTGTATTTTGCGTATAGCTGGAGTTGATAAAACAGCTTCTGTTGTAAAGAGCCGTTTTATGAAGATAAATCAAATGCATATGGAATATGTTCTTGACTGTTTGAGCAGTAATACAACAAAAATAGGAAATATCAAAGCATATCTGCTGACAGTATTATACAATGCAACTATGACGATAAACCATTATTACACGGCGGAGGTAAGGCATGATCTGTATGGAGTTGGAGAGGTGCCGTGTTAACCGGAACACTTTTATGGATTTCCCTCTTAATCATCGTCCATTTGGCAGGCGGGAACTTGTCAAGGACGAAGCCGCAAAGCGGTGCGAAGCATCCTTGATAAGTTCCCGTCTGTCAAATACAATCTCTTAAGAGGAAAATCCATTTAACTCTTGAAGCAGGCCAGATCAGAAGCCATAAGCAAAAACTGCATTTAGGAAAGATGAAACAGAAAGCGACACAAAGGAGGTTTTACATGGCAAAGCTGCACAACATTGAAGAGCTGGCAGAGCAGACCGCCGCAGATATAAGCAGCTCCCCATCGGCTTGGACAAGCTATTTGGATACGGCAGCGCAGCTATATCGGTATCCGTTTTCTGACAGTCTGTTAATCCATGCTCAGCGTCCGGGTGCCATAGCCTGCGCGTCTATGCAGGTGTGGAATAAAAAGATGAACCGCTGGATTAAGAAAGGTTCCAAAGGAATTGCTCTGATTGATGATACGGGACCGGCAAACAGGCTCTGGTATGTCTTTGACATAGCAGACACCCGTGTGCTTTCAAGAAGCAGGATGCCATTTCTCTGGCAGATTCCGGAAAGACACAGGGATGAGATACGAAAAGATTTGATTGACACTTATGGCCTGAAAGAAAAAACGAATCAGTTCCATGAAATGTTATTTAATATTGCTTCCAGTTTGACGGCCATAGAGATGGAATCAGCGATGGATGGGATAGAAAACCACGTGGGGGATTCCCCATTAAGGAATCAGGAAAAGAGTAATGTGAGGGATACCTTTCGCCATCTCTACTATCGTATACACAATGGCGCTGGCCTCGGCACCTTTCGGGGTATTGGAAAACAGCCAGTTCTTACGGCCTAACGTGAACGGACGGATGGAATTCTCGCTCGGGTTGTTCGAAAAACTGCATCTTCCGTCTTCGAGATAAGTCATGAATTCCTCCTTGTGGTTCAGGGCATAGTTCACCGCCTTCTCAAAACGGGATCCTTTCCGGGGATTCTGCTTTGAGATCCAGTCCCAGAATGCGTCCAACACAGGCTTTTCTTTTTGGAGCCGCCATTCTTTCCTTTGTTCATAACTGTGATCCAGTTCTTTCGACCGTCTCTCATAGTCGAAGAGCCTGTCGCAATACTTCACACCTTGTACCGCTGGTTCACTAAGATCCTCTTTCCTCCCTTTAGGAACTGCGTCAACGAAATATCTGCGCAGGTGTGCCCAACAGCAGCACCTTTTAACACCCGGCAGGTTATTATATCCCTGATACCCGTCTGTCTCCAGATATCCCTGAAACCCTTTTAGGAATTCCGCAGCGTTAAACCTTGCACGTGTCTCGGTATATTTAAACAGGATGATCGGCTCCAGCCCGTCCTCGCCGCTCCGGAACAGCCACATGAAGGAGTCCGCTTCCGCCTCCCTGCCTGGCTCCTTCAGCACCTGGCACCGGGTCTCATCCGCCATGGCAAACTTCCTAAGCACTAATTCTTTGTGAAAAAAATCATACAGTGGCGCAAAATAGTTTGTTGCGCAGTATATGATCCAGTTTGCCATGGTCGCACGCAGCAGTGGAACGCCAAGCTGTTTCCAGTCCGCCTCCTGGCGGTATAGCGGCATGGCATTGCAGTACTTCTGGTACATGACCCATGCTGCGGCAGACGGCGTGGCATAACTGTAGGGGATCAGCGGTGCCGGAACCTCCGGTTTTACGAATCCAGTGACCCCTTCCATCTCGGGATTCTCCGCGCAGACGGGGCACTTGGCTGTTTCAACATAAATATTGACAACTTTCCCCCTGGCTGGGGTGAAGTGAAATTCCTGGCGGACAAACTCTCTGCCTATGACTTCCATCTCCGCTCCGCAGTCAGGGCAGTGCCGCTGGTCGTCGGACAGGGGGATGACTACATCCTCCGATGGAACCCCTTTGAATGTGTCCGATTGTTTCCGTTTGGCTTTGCGGGTGTGTTCCCTGATGACGGCCGGCTCCGGTCCTTCTTCCGGGGCTGCCTCCTGTTCCGCTTCATTGAACAGGCTTAACTGCCCGGAAATATCTTTGGATTTTTCACTTGAAGTCCCAAAGAGTTTTTTCGTAAGATAATCAATCTGTTCCTGGAGGTTCGCAATCGTTTCATTGCATCCCCGTACGGTGTCCTGAAGGGATTTGATCAGCTCATTCTGGCTGTTTATAACAGTATTCAGTTGGCTGATTGTATCCTTCATCTCCATGATCCTGGAGTCTTTTGCAGCCCGCGCCATTCGTGTTTTTCTCCTTTTCCAGATGGTTCCATTATACTGCATAATGCGTAGAAAGAAAAGTGAAAAGCACCACATTTGGGGCCATTTAAGTATCTTGTGGATAAGTTTCCCGGCTCGGAAATCATGGCGGGTCAGCAGGGAAATTATCTGCATTTTCGGGCTTCCTGAACGCTTTGGGCTGTTCAATCTCAAGCTCGGACATCAGCCAGTCAAACTGCTGCCATGTGAGGGTTCGGACTTCCTCTGGATTACGCGGCCAGCGAAAACGGCCCTGTGCCTCCATCCGTTTGTAAAGGAGCAAAAAAACATCGCCTTCCCACAAAAGTGCTTTGATCCTGTCGCATCTTTTCCCGCAGAACAGGTAAAGGGCGCTGCGTCGGGGATCCATATGGAGTTTGTCCTGTATGATAGCGCAGAGCCCATCGATGGCACGCCGCATATCCGTATAGCCGCAGACAATGTAAATCTCGTCGGCGGCGGTGATGTCCCCTAGCATAACTCATTTTTCAAAATCCGAATCAGCTGCTCCAGGAAAGCCGGATCTGTCTGCTGCGGTATCCGGAGGATGGCTCCGGCCAGAGATAAATCCACTGTCGGAAATCCTGTCGATGTTTCATTTGGATGATTCTCAGATGGCGAGAGAACAGCTGGCTGGACCACAGAGGCAAAAAGCTGCGGCTTGGGAATGTCAAGCCTTACCACTTCCTGTCTGGCTGGTTTTCCCTCCATGCCATTTGCAGGAAGATCCGTCCCTTTCTGGCGGAGACGCTTTACCCAGTTGTAAAATGTGCCTGGTTTGATGTCGTGTTCTATGCACCATTGATAATCTGTTAGCCCACTGGACCGGCATTCCATAATCAATCGGTACTGGTCTTCAACAGCAACGGGTTTCGCCCGCATAAAATCACTTCCCCTTCTATAATGTGGTGAAATGCCTGTATCTTGAAGAAAACTAGCAAATGGAACAGAGTAAAATACTTGCATTTCTAGCACTCATTATAGAGCAAAAATTGGGGGATGGCACCCCGTGCCTCTATTTATCGCTTACGAAATTTGAATTCCATTACACCCCCGAACACGGGAGTTGGTTAAACATAGCAGAAACCGAGCTGAGTTCTTTATCCATGCAGTGCCTGGGAAACCGGCGTGTTCCCAAGATTCAGGAACTTAATGAAATGCTTGCTGAATGGGAAAGGAACCGCAATCTACATCAAAAGGGAGTTAGATGACAATTTACCACAAAAGAGGCAAGGGTAAAACTCAAACGGTTATATCCAACCCCCCTTATTTGAGGATTGATTGTTCTCCGGGGATTTTAGTATAAACACCCAGGATAAGATTTTGATAAAGTTTTAAACTTTACAAGGCATTAGTATAGCGTTTTCCAAATTTCCGTTGTTTTCATCCATAACACCAGTTTACAACTTTTTGATTTTTGAAAAATAAAAATACAAACTCAGCCTCT
>CAJUPQ010000042.1 GCA_910588505.1 uncultured Hungatella sp.
CCCCAGATTCAGATAGGCGAAGCTCTCAAAGGACACACAGTATGCCCCCTCCTTTCCTCTGTCAGCAGCCAGTCTCTTGTAGGAGAGAGCGACCTGGCCCTCACCGTCATTAACCTTAACAACCTTCGCTTCCATCTCATCCCCCACCTTCACCACAGTGGTGAGATCGACACCGGATTCATTGGTATATTCGTTTCTTGGAATAATGCCGTCGGACTTGTAGCCAATGTTCAAGACGATTTCATCTTCTTTCACGTCGATGACCTTACCAGTGACAATCTCTCCTGTACGTATTGTTTTCAACGATTCTTCCAACATTTGTTCAAACTCATTTAATACCTCTGACATTCGTATGAACCTCCTCAATAATATTCTTGGGGGTTGAAGCCCCCGCTGTAATACCTACGCTGCGCACAGAACTTACACTTTCAGGATCAAAATCGCCCACAGTTTGAATGTAATAGGTGTTTTTACACTCCTTTCGGCATATCTCGTACAGTTTGCGGGTATTGGAACTGCTTTTTCCGCCTACAACAATCATGGCATCTACCTGCGAAGCTATACGTCCAGCTTCTACTTGTCTTTCCTGTGTTGCATTGCAAATCGTATTTAAAACAAATATATCATAACCCTTTTCCGAAAATTTTTCAACTAAATCTTGAAATTTATTGTAATTAAATGTCGTCTGGGACACGATACACAGTTTTTCCCCTGTAAGATCGGGCAAATCGGCCATTTCCGCCTCGTCTTTTACCACCAAAGTCTTCTCATCGCCCCACCCGCGGATGCCCTGCACCTCCGGGTGGTCCTTGTCGCCGATGATGATGACGCGCCGCCCCAGGCCGTTTTGCTCCTGTACAACCCGGTGGATCTTCTTCACAAATGGACAGGTAGCGTCCACCACAGAAAGCCCCCGGGCCTTTATCCTGTCATAGACCGCCCTGCCGACCCCGTGGGAGCGGATGATCACAGTCCCCTCCTTAAGGTCTTTCAGGCTCTCCTCATCAGGCAGTACCCTGACGCCTCTGCCCTCTAAGTCCCGGACCACCTCCTCATTGTGGATAATGGGACCCAGGGTGAAAATAGGGGGACGGCCTGTCTCAATCTGCTCATACACCTTCCGGACAGCCCGCTCCACTCCAAAACAGAACCCGGCCGTCTTTGCCACCACCACTTCCATCTACCTGTTCTCCTCCAGCCCCCGCTCTTTTGCCGTCATAAGGATGGCGTCCACCACCTGGTCAATGGTCATGTCCGACGAATCCAGAAAGACGGCGTCCTCTGCCTGCTTTAGGGGAGCGATGTCCCGGTTCATGTCCCGATGATCCCTCTCAATAATATCTTGCTCAATTTCTTCCAAATTACACATCTGACCCTTTTCTTTCAGTTCCTTAAATCTCCGCAGAGCCCGCACATGGCTGTTGGCTGTCAGATAAATCTTGGTCTGGGCGCCGGGAAGGACGCAGGTACCGATGTCACGCCCGTCCATGATCACGTTCTCCTTCGCGGCAAGCTGCCTCTGCAGTTTAAGAAGCTTCTGCCTCACCGGGGCGTAGACCGATATGGCTGACGTCATGGCGCCAACCTCCTCCGTGCGGATAAGGCCGGACACATCCTCCCCGTTGAGCCACACCTGCTGCGCTCCGCCCTGATACCTGAGGGAAACGGTCATCCTTTCGCAGGCCGCCTCAACGGCGCTCTCGTCATTTCTGTCAATGCCTTCCCGCAGGCAGTAAAGGGCCATTGCCCGGTACATGGCTCCCGTGTCCACGTAGATAAATCCCAGCTTTGCCGCCGCCTTTTTGGCGATAGTGCTCTTTCCGGCTCCGGCCGGGCCGTCGATGGCGATGTTGTAAGTTGTCATATGATTACTGGCTCCTTTTTCATGTTATACGAGATCATTCACAATCCGCCCAGCAATACCTCTGCCCGGGACATATCGTGAATATATCCCTTGATCACCTGAGCGATCCGCTCTTTATTGTCAGCAGACAGTGGCTTGGAGCAATACACGGCATAATACATGGCCGCTAACGCTGCTTTTGAATACTTTGCCACGATCTGATCAAGACTATGATTCTGAAAGATCTTAAATACCTCTGTTTTTTCATATGTGGAATTCTCTTCTTTTTTGACGACAGATTTTTTCTTTCCATTCTTAAGTTTGCTTTTATTTACCTTTTTTAACTTTTGTAACGCGCATTTTGACCGCCTCCACATAGATTATTCCATATATGATATCATTGATCTTACATATTTGCAATGCGGTTTAAAACACTTTTCGATAATTCCTCATAATCATTTTTTGCCTTCGAGGCCTGACCAACTTCCGTATTTCTCGCAATATCAATATAGTTATTGATATCCTCCTCAAAAAAGCAGACATTCACTTCTGTATGCTTACATTTTTCGGCAATGTTTTCTCATCCAAATCGCTCAATTTTTCAATTTTTCCGTTACCAGCTTTGTTACTGACCAGAATCTCGCTTAAAGAACTTTGAGGGTCAAGATCCAGCACCAGAACCCTTTTTTCCCATCTTGGCAAAATGTGTTCCAAAATTCAGTACGCTGGTTGTCTTTCCAACACCGCCTTTGTAATTGCCTATAAATACGATTTTTGCTCGTAAGCCATTCTTTCTTTTCTCATCTGTTCTTTCCATAACACTCTCCTGTTCCTGACTCTTCCGAATACAAGCTCTCCGTTTTATCACGGAATATGACTCCCCGCCGCCCACCCTGTGGACCAGGCGATCTGCAGATTAAAACCGCCCGTAACCCCGTCCAGATCCAGCACCTCGCCGGCAAAATACAGCCCCTCAACCAGCTTGGACTCCATAGTCTTCGGCTTCACCTCCTTCACGTCAACGCCCCCCTGGGTGATGATGGCCTCCTTAAAATCCCCCAGCCCTGTAAGCGTATACGTAAGTCCCTTGGTAGCATCCACAAGCCCCAACCGCTGTACCCTGGTGATCTCATTGACCTTCTTCTCCGGCGAAATGCCGCTGCGCCTTATCATCACCGGTATCAGCTTTGCCGGGAAAAGGCGTCCTAAGGAGTTCTTAAACTGCTTGTTGGAACACTCCTCAAAATCCTTAAGGATTCTGGCGTCCAGCTGCTCCCTGTCAAGAGCTGGCTTCAAGTCAATAGACAAGGTGAGGGGCCTTTTTGCAAGCGTCCTGGCCACAAAACTGCTGGCGCTTAAGATAATAGGCCCGCTGACCCCAAAATGGGTAAACAAAAGCTCCCCGAACTCCCGGTAAAGCTCCCTTCCCTGGTCAAAGACCGCCGCCTCCACATGCTTTAAGGACAGGCCCATCAGCTCCTTGATCTCCGGCTCCTTCACAACAAACGGCGCCAGGGCAGGCACAGGCTCTATGATCCTGTGGCCCCGGTCCCTGGCAAAACGGTATCCGTCCCCCGTAGAGCCGGTGGCCTCATAGGACACACCTCCTGTGGCCACGATCACAGCGTCTCCCCGCTCCTCAAAAACCGCACCCTGACCGCCGCCTCCCAAAGCCCTGACTCCGTCCCGGGCCCCGCGCCCCACCGCCCGGATCCCCCGGCACCTTCCCTCCTCCGTAAGGATCTCCTTCACCTCACAGAACAGATGGACCCTGACTCCCAGATCCTTCATAGCCCTTACAAGGGCGTTTATGACATCCGAAGACTTATCCGACACCGGAAATACCCGCATGCCCCGCTCCACTTTCAGCGGACACCCGTTGCGCTCTAAAAGCTCCATCATGTCCTGGTTGGTAAACCCGGAAAAACTGCTGTACAAAAATCTGGAATTGGTCACCACATGGCCCATCATCTCCTCCATATCACAGGCATTGGTCACATTGCACCGGCCCTTGCCTGTGATAAACAGCTTCTTTCCCAGCTTCTCATTCTTCTCATATATGTGGACCTCATGCCCACAACCTGCGGCGGCGATGGCCGCTGCCATAGAGGCCGCGCCACCGCCGATGATCAATACCTTGCTCATACTGTCACGCCTGGTTCAGATGGACCCCGAAGTCCGCCATCTTCTCAGCCTTTCTTCTTCACTTCCTTGATCTTCTTCTCCAGGGCCTCCACCACAGTCCGAAGGACCTTCACCCTGGCATAGTACTTGGAGTTGCCTTCCACAACGATCCACGGCGCGTAGGTGGTGGACGTCCTCACTAACATCTCATCCACAGCCTGCTCGTACTGATCCCACTTCTCCCGGTTGCGCCAGTCTTCGTCCGTGATCTTCCACTGCTTGGCCGGATTCTCCATCCGCTCCTTAAACCGCCGCTCCTGCTCATCTTTGTCAATGTGTAGCCAGAACTTTAAGACCACGGCCCCAAAATTGGCCATGTGGGATTCCATCTCATTGATCTCCTGGTAAGCCCGCTTCCACTCCGCCTCGGTGCAGAATCCCTCGATCCGCTCCACCATGACCCGGCCGTACCAGGTTCTGTCAAAGATAGCGATGTGGCCTGCCTTTGGCATATTGTTCCAGAACCGCCACAGGTAATGATGTACTTTCTCAATGTCATTGGGGGAAGCCGTGGGATTTACCTGGTAGCCTCTTGGGTCCAGATGGCTGGTAAGCCGCTTGATGGCCCCGCCCTTTCCTCCTGCGTCCCAGCCCTCAAACCCCAAAACCACAGGGATGCGCAGCCGGTACAGCTCATTGTGAAGGCGCTCCAGACGCTTCTGTAAGGAAGCCAGCTCCTTTTTGTACTCCTCCTTTGTAAGGCTCTTAGACAGGTCGATACCTGACAGCACCCCGTTCTGGAACCGCTCCTCCTTCTTCCTGCCCTGTTTCTTTTTAGACTCCTTCGCCTCCTCGCGCCTTTCCTCCAGGGCTGCAGCCAGGCAGTCGGCCACTGTAGTCAGGATCTTCATGGCGGCGTAATCCTTGTCCGTGGACTCGATGATCGTCCAGGGCGCATACTCTGTGTCCGTCCGCTCCAGCATCTCCTCATTGATCTTAAGGTAGGCGTCGTACTCTTTATTTCTCTTCCAATCCTGCTTGTTCACCCTCCAGGAAGTCCCCTTTGACTCATCCAGCTTCTTAAACCGCTTCTTCTGCTCCTCCTTGGAAATGTGCAGAAACAGCTTGATGATCACGGTTCCGTCGTCAGTCAGCTGCTTCTCAAAGGACAAAATATCCTGAAACGCTCCCTCCAGATCCAGCTCCTTTTCCGGATAGTCAAACCGGTCCCTCTGGACAATACTGTACCAGCTTCTGTCATAGACCGCGATCCGCCCCTTGGCAGGGATCTTGGTCCAGTATCTCCACAGAAACGGCCTCATCTGCTCCTCCTCATTGGAGGAGTTGGTGGCGAACACGGAAAATCCCCTGGGGTCCAGAGCTTGGATCAGGCGGTTGATCTGCACGCCCTTCCCCGCTGCACCCATACCCTCAAACACGATCATCACCGGGATCCCCGCTGACTTGCACTCCCTCTGAAGTTCTGCCAGCCTGGCCCCCTCGGTCTCCACTACCTGCTTAAATGTGTTTTTGTCCACCTTCTTCGACAGATCGATCTTCTCCAGCATAAACATGCCCTCCTTAGCTATTTGTTCCGAACTTGTCTGTACCTGCTAGTATATCACATTTTGAACAATAATAAAACGGGAGAAAGAGGATTTTTATAACATTTTCCTGCGGTTATCGCAGTTCAGTGGCAATGTGGTTAATTATGAGAATCCTGTTTTTGCCTGATAAGAGTCATGTCCTGTCGGGGCCGCGACAACCCTCGCCCCCTTACTCACCGCCCATCCCCGGCACTGTAACGGCATTGTAATCCCTGGAGCAGTCGCCGATCATAGCCCGCAGATCCTTTGCCAGATCGCTCTGGGGCCAGCAGTTCTCCCATTGTCTGTACTCCCAGGAGCGCATCCGCTCCCTCTCGTCGATCTCAACCCCGGCGCAGTAATCCGCGTACACGTCCGCATAGATCCTGGCCATCTCCTCTGCCGTTTTCTCCCGCACCTGCTTTGTTTCCCCCTTGATCTGCTCCTCCACAAGCTGTCGGATATAAGCCTCCCCGTAGGCAGAAAAATTCAGCAGATTCTCATCTGTCTCCCCATGATCCGCAGCCCAGGACTCCACAGCAACCGGGCGGGTGCGGTAGTCCATATCCCCGTTTTCCATCCAGGTCAGGACCCCGTACTGGCAGGGAGGGATGCTGACAGCGTCGCTGACGATCTCATAGATGCCGTATCCCGTATCCCCCGGCCCCTTTTTGTGCTGGTTCGTCCTCTGGAGATGGAGGTGGCCGCTGACATACAATGGCACCTGATACCGCTCCAGAAGACTCACCATATCCCTCCCGTTCTCCAGAGTACACATGGTGGTAAACATGCGGCTCTCCGAAAGAAGATTGTGATGCCCCTGGACAATGACCTGGACGCCCTGCTCTTTTGCCGCCTGCAGATTCTCCTCCAGCCACGCCATGGTCCCGGGCCTGACCATCCCCTCCACCAGATTCCTGGGCTCATACTGGGCCGTGTCCAAAAGGGCCAGCCAAATATCGTCCCGAAGCTCATAGATATAGCTGAAAGATCCCTCGTCCCGGCTGATGGCCTGATCAGGCCCAAAACCGCCGTAAATCTCCCAAAATCCCGCCGGGTCCACCCCGTCTGTTTTGTCAGCCTTCTCCCCAAAGTAGACGCCGGCGTCCGGGTTATTGATGTCATGGTTTCCCGGGATCACCAGCACCTGAACCCCGGCTTCCCTGACCTTTGACAGCTTCCGGGCCAGATCCTCATGGTTGATCCGCTCCCCATTCATGGTAATGTCCCCGGTCAGCACAAGGGCGTCCGGTTTCTCCCTGACAGTCTCCTCCAGAAGCGCATCCAGAACCTGAGGCAGATACCTTATGACTTTCCCGTCGCTTTTAGCTTCAAAGGTCTCAAAAGCTTTCCCGTAATCCGTGGCAAGAGCTGACATATAGTGCAGGTCTGACAAAAGGTAGATCACCGGAGGCCCTGGCATCTCTTCCTCCTGGTCCGGCGCCTCCTCCCGGCCCGTCCAAGTATTGTCCGTCCTTTCTTCCCATCCGTTGTCCTGTTTCCTGGCCAAGATCTGCCTGGCCATTTCCACGCTTCCCTTTAAAAGGTTCTCAATCCCCCGAGAGAGGGCGTCCCTTTCCCTGCTTTCTTCCGGAGACGTCCCCTCCTGCAAAGGGCCCTCCTCATTCTCCCCTGACTCCTCGTCAGTTTCCACAACAGAGATGGCGATCTTTGTATCCTCTGGATTTTCTCTGCCATTTTTTCCGTTAAAATGCGAGAAATTTCCTCCACACTTCCCCCATGCGATCAGCAGGCAAATACCTGCAAAAACCAACAGCCTGTGCAGCCATTTAAAATAATCCCGATTCTTTTGATTCTCCACGTTTTTGGTATCTCTTTTCTTTTTATTTATGCGGCTGTGCCGTGTGTTCATGAATAAATTAATAAAATGATGTATTTAGAAGATTTCCGGATATTTTTCTCCATGCCTCGATATTATACGTGGAAAATCGTGGATGGTCAAATTAAAAAAGATTTAAGAGAGAGTTAAGGGAGAGAAGAGCAGCGGAAATCTTGATGTAACCTTTTTATTTGTCTGTTTTTCTCTTTAACCTTTCTAATTATTACAAGGTTATGCTATAACCTATCTTTTATTTTAAAATAACCTTCTATATTATCTGATTTTATAAAAATATTATGTTTATTTTTCAAACTTTTTACTTTTAGGTTACATCCAAATGTACCCTATTTTATCTACAAAAACAGGCGGGAAAGCCTCTTTATGGCTTTCCCGCCTTGCCAGCTCCCGGACCACATACACGATATTCCACGGAACATTGGTCCTGTCCAGCCCCGGAACATTCCTGGGGGTCAGATAGGGGGCGTCCGTCTCCACAAGAACCCGGTCAAGAGGCAGGATCTTCACTGCCTCCCTCAGCTCTTTTGCCCGCCGGTCATCGCAGATCCAACCTGTGATCCCAATAGAAAATCCCATGTCAAGGTACTTCTCCAAAACCTGGCGGCTACCTGTAAAGCAGTGGACCACTGACCGTCTGCACACATCCGGGTGCTTCCGAAACCGCTTCACAAACTCATCCGAAGCGCTCCGCTCATGGAGAAACATCGGTTTTTCAAGCTGCTCTGCCAACTTAATATGCTTCTCCAGGCACCGAATCTGGTTCTCCCTGGAAGAAAACATCCTGTCAAAATCCAGTCCGCACTCTCCCACTGCCACGATCCGCCCGTTGGAAGTCAGCAAGTCCCGGAGCTGCTCAAAATCTTCCCTCCTGGCCGAATCCGCGTTGTGAGGGTGAATGCCCGCCGTGCCGTAAACCCTATGTTCCCTGACAAACCCGTCGATCTGTCTGTTCTCCTTCATATCCGTGCCTGTCAGAATACATCTCACCCCGGCATCCTCCGCCTTTCGGATGATCCCCTCCGGATCCGGAAACTGCTTCCCAAACAGATTCAGACCAATATCATAATAAATAACCTCCATATCCTATCTCCTCCAAATCGAAAAAGAAGTACTCCCGGAAACTCCCATGTACTTCAAAAGGGACAATACACGGCACCCGCTTCCATTTAAGCCATGCCCTGTAACTGTCCCTGTCTTTTGTTACCTTTCGTCTATTCACTTTTCAGCAGCGCCCTAAAGCACATCCCGGAGAGCCGCCTCCAATACATCCTCCATCCATCACAGAAAATCCCGGATCCGCTTGCTCCTCACCGGATTCCTCAGCTTCCGCAGAGCCTTGGCCTCGATCTGCCGGATCCGCTCCCTGGTGACGTTGAACGCCTTTCCGACCTCCTCCAGAGTCCTGGGATGGCCGTCCTCTAGGCCGAACCGCAGCACGATAACCTGCCGCTCCCTCTCCTTCAGATCCCCTAGAAGGGCGTCAATGTGTTCTTTCAGCATCACAGACTCCACGTTGCCCTCTGGAGTCAAAACATTGCTGTCTGCCACAAAATCCCCCAGATTAGAGTCGTCCTCCTCGCCGATAGGCGTCTCCAGGGAAGCCGGCTCCCTGGCGATCTGCATGATCTCCATCACCTTCTCCTCAGACATCTCCAGAGCCTGTGCCAACTCCGCCACAGAAGGCTCATACCCCAGCTCCAGGGTCAGCTTTCTCTGCATCTTGGACATCTTGTTGATCGTCTCCACCATATGCACCGGCACCCGAATGGTCCTGGCCTGGTCTGCCAGGGCTCTGGTTACGGACTGACGAATCCACCAGGTCGCATATGTACTTAGCTTGTACCCTTTTGTATAGTCAAACTTCTCCACGCCCTTGATAAGGCCCAGGTTCCCCTCCTGGACCAGATCCAGAAAGCTCATCCCTCTTCCCGTATACCGCTTGGCAATGCTGACCACCAGCCGCAGGTTGGCCTCGATAAGCCGGTCCTTAGCCCTCTCATCGCCGTCCGCCTTCCGCTTAGCCAGCTCCAGCTCCTCGTCTGCGTTCAAAAGAGGCACGGTGCCGATCTCCTTTAAGTACATGCGGACCGGGTCCTCGGTGCCGATGCCCTCCAAAAGGTCAATGGCTTCCAGGTCAATGTCCTCCTCCTCGGAATCCTTCATAAAGCTGTCGTCAAGATCGTCGTCAAGGAGCAGCGGCTCCTCCGCCAAGATACTCTCGTCAATGACAGGGATGACGTCGATCCCCCTCTTCTCCAGATAGGAGTAGATCTGTTCCATCTGCTCCGTGGAAAGCTCGTCCCCGGTAAAGAAGTTATTAATCTCTGTTACGTCCAGCGCATTGTGTTTTCCCTTTGCAACCTCTACAAGTTTGCCCAGTTTTTCCAAAAAAATATTTTTTTCCACCAAACAACGCCCTTTCGCTTATGGTTTCTTTCTCATGACAATATATAACTAACTTATTATACACCACAACTCCCGATATTTCAACCATTTTTTTCATAAGACGACAAAAATGACGACAAGGAGACGACAAAAATTCACCGTCACTCCGGAGTCACAATACAGATCTTCCTGGTCAAATTTTCTATCTCCACCTCTGTCCGGGAGCCGCCAAACTCCCCGTCCAGCACCCAGTCCACCGGCTCCTGAAAGCACAGGGAAAGGCGGGAGGTCTTGAAACGATACACGTACTCGCTCTGCTCCTCCTTTAAGATCATGGAGGACAAAATATCCTTAAGCTCCAGCGCCGTCCTGGGCATCCGGATCATCAGCACCTCAAACAGCCCGTCGTCAAGGGCCACGTCCCGCTTCACCAGGCCCTTAAAGCCGCCTACGCTGACCGTATTGGTCACCATGCCAAAGACAAAGTCCCCCTCCAGGGTCATTTCCTCCGACTTAAGGGTCATGGCGTAGGACTTTATGTTTGTCAGGCTCTTCATGCCCTCCAGCATGTAGGCCTGATGGCCCAGAAGATTTTTCTTCTCCTGTGGGGTCATGTAGGACACCTCCGTAAACATGCCGAACGCCGCCACATACACAAAATTCCGCTTCCCGCAGAACTGGCCAATATCCACCGCGAACGGCCTTCCGTCTACCACGTTCCCCGCCGCCATAGCCATATTGGAAGGGATCCGGAGACTGGAAGCAAAATCATTGGTGGAGCCTGCGGGGATATACCCAAGGACCGGCGGCTTTTTCAGCTGCACGATGCCGGAGATGGTCTCGCTCAACGTGCCGTCTCCGCCGCTGCACACCACCATATCCACCTTTTCTCCCCTCTCCCTGGCCGTGTTCATGGCGTCCATAGGCTCCTGGGTGGTGTGTACCTCTACCTCCCACCCTCCTTTGATAAAAATGTCCACAATGTCCAGAAAATGAGATCTGATCTGCCCTTTTCCAGCCCTGGGGTTGACGATAAAAAGCATTTTTCCCATGGCTTTCCCTCCTCTTCTCATGATTCTCCGATCAACACATTTCTATACACCGAAAATGCGTTGGGAATGGGATATTTTTCCCTCAGCTCTTCTCTGTCCACAAAAATATAGGAATCAATGGCATGTTCCAGGGTGACCAGGTAGCCTGTCATATGCCACTCCACGTGGCTGAAAATGTGCTTTGCCTTCCCCGCCGGCTCTAAGCATGCCACCTGACCGCCCATAGACTCCAAAAGGCGCCGCACATCCTCCCCTGTCAGATTCCCCTCCACATTGGGGAACTGGTACAGAGAAGCCAAAAGGCCCCGATCCGGCCTCTTTTCAATGGCAATCCCATCCCCCGCTCCCACAAGGAGCACGGTTCTCTCCTCCACTTTTCTGGGCTTCTTCGGGGTCTTGACAGGGATACGATCCAGAAGCCCCCGCCTTCTTCCAAGGCAAAGGGAAGAGAACGGACACTCCCCGCACTTTGGCTGGCCATTTGGCACACAGACCATAGCACCGATCTCGATCAGGCCCTGATTGAAAGCGCTGGCCCGATCCTTTGGCATGGCCTCCCTCACATAGCTCTCGATCTTCCCCTTTACCGACTGCTTCAGGATGTCCTCCTCGCTTGCCAGAACCCTGGAAATAACCCGCAGCACATTGCCGTCCACCGCAGGCACAGGGATGTGAAAGGCAATGGACGCAATGGCCCCCGCCGTATAGCTGCCGATTCCCGGAAGCTTTAAAAGCTCCTCATAGGAATCCGGCAGCTGCCCTCTGTACTCCTCCATCATCACCTGAGCCGCCTTTTTTAAGTTTCTGGCCCGGTTATAATACCCAAGCCCCTCCCACAGCTTCATCAGCCGCTGATCCTCCACCTGGGCCAAGGCCTTTACATCCGGAAGCGCTTCCATAAAACGGTAAAAATACGGCTTAACCGCCTCCACCCTGGTCTGCTGCAGCATGATCTCAGAGATCCACACCCGGTAGGGATGAGGCTCCTCCCTCCACGGCAGCACCCGAGCATGGCTTTCATACCAGGAAAGCAGCGGACCTGCCCCGGCCCTGAGCCGCCCCACAGGGGACAGCATCTCATCCCCCTCCAGTACCGGAAGCGCCTCGTACAGCTTTCCGGGGGACAGATGATCCGCATAAATCCTGCCTGTCTTCCTCTCCTCACACATACCCATAGATCCCCCGCACCGACACTTCCCCGGAAAGGACTTGGCGCACGTCCCCGTTCTCCCGCTCCACCAGAAGCTCTCCCTGGCTGTCGATCCCACGGCAGATCCCGTCCCATGCCCCCTCCCGGGCCAGAACCGTCACACGCCGGTTCAGATTTACCAGCCCCTTTTCATACTCCTCCTTTAAAAGGCTTAGATCCTTTACCTTAAGAAACTCTTCATAGTACTCCCCCATCGCATGGGCCATAGCCCCGATCAGAGACCCTCTCTTCCACGTCCGCCCGCTCTCCAGATACAGAGAGGACGCCCGGTCCCGAATCTCTGTGGGAAACTCGTCCGTGTTCACATTGATCCCCATGCCGATGACCACATACTGGATACTGTCCAGCTCCGTGGTCATCTCCGTCAGGATCCCGCAGATCTTTTTCCCCGAAAGCACCAGGTCATTGGGCCATTTGATGCCGGGCATGATACCTGTAACCCTGCTTATGCCCTCCGACACCCCTAAAGCCGCCACAAGCGTCAGCATGGAGGCCCGGGAAGGCTCCATGTCCGGCCGCAGGATCACGCTCATCCAGATACCGCTTCCAGGCGGCGAAGACCATCCTCTCCCCCGCCGCCCCTTTCCGGCATTCTGTTTTTCGGCAACCACCAAAGTTCCCTCCGGCGCGCCCTCCTCCGCCAAAGCCTTAGCCCTGGTGTTGGTAGAGTCCGTCTCCTCAAAGTACACAACCCTGTTTCCAATAAGTCCGCCCTTTATGCAGCTTTCGATCTCTGCCCCGGAAAGCCTGTCCGTCATCTCCACCAGGCAATATCCCTTATTCCTCACAGCCTGGATCTCGTAGCCCTCCGCCTCAAGCTGCTTTATAACCTTCCACACAGCAGTGCGGGACACGCCCAACTGCCGGCACAGCTCCTGGCCTGACACGTACCCCTGCCGTTCTTTCAGCATTTTTATGATATCTGCTTTCATCCCCGCCTCCAGATGCTGAAGGCGCTGACCACCATAACCACCAAAAGAAACACCGCGATCACAATAAGCCCCATGGCCGACGCCTTTTTCCTCTTGTCCCTGCCGCTCTGCTGATACCGATACACGCCGTTGACCATGTTCAAAGCCGATGCCAGGAAAAAAATGACGGGAAACAAGATCATGTTGTCTTCCGGATCAACAAACGCGGCCACTGCCATGATGACCACCAACGCCCCAGTGATGATGTGTACCCAGTCCAGGATCAAAGACGTGTTTCTGGGACTGTTTCTTCTTGCCTGTCTGTATCTCATAAATCACCGCTCCTAACCAATACGCGCCGGACTGACATCCCGTTCCCGGTCCGCCGCTTAAACCCCTTAAACTTCCCCTGCTCCCAGGGTCGCCGCCATCACTGCCTTGATGGTGTGCATCCGGTTTTCCGCCTCGTCAAACACCTTGGACCTTGGGGACTCAAACACCTCATCCGTCACTTCCATGTCTTTGATGAAAAACCTCTCCCCCATCTCTTTCCCGATCCTGGTCTTCTCATCGTGAAACGCAGGCAGACAGTGGAGGAAAATGGCCTTCTCCCCGGCATTGTCCATGACGGCTTTCGTCACCTTGTAGGGAGTCAGCTCCCGTATCCGCTCCTCCCACACCTCATCCGGCTCCCCCATGGAGACCCAGACGTCAGTGTAGATCACATCCGCCCCCCTGGTCCCCTCCGTCACATCCTCTGTCAGGGTAATCGAAGCCCCGGACCGGGCCGCAAAGGTCCTGCACTGTTCCACCAACTCCTTATCCGGAAAATATTTCTTCGGAGCGCAGGCCACAAAATCCAGCCCCATCTTAGCGCAGGCCACCATCAGAGAATTGCCCATGTTGTACCTGGCATCCCCCATGTACACCAGCTTTATGCCCCTTAATCTGCCGAAATGCTCCCTGATCGTCAGAAGATCCGCCAGCATCTGGGTAGGATGGTACTCATTGGTCAAACCGTTCCACACCGGGACCCCCGCGTACCTGGCCAATTCCTCCACGATCTCCTGACCGTACCCCCGGTACTCAATGCCGTCGTACATCCGCCCCAGGACTCTGGCCGTATCGGCAATGCTCTCTTTCTTTCCGATCTGAGACCCCGACGGATCCAGGTAGGTAGTCCCCATACCCAAATCGTGGGCAGCCACCTCAAAAGCGCACCTGGTCCTGGTGCTGGTCTTCTCAAAGATCAGCGCCACATTCTTCCCCCGGCAAGTGTCCACCAGGATCCCCTTTTTCTTCTTATCCTTCAGATCAGCCGCCAGATCCAGAAGATAGGCGATCTCCTCCGGCGTGTAATCCTTAAGCGTCAAAAAATGCCTTCCTTTTAAGTCCATTGCAAACCATCCTCCCTTGTCATCCATTGAATATACAAAATAATAGTATATTCTGGTAAATTATGCAAGTATATTCGTTAAAATCCATGAAATAGTTATTGATCCTGTTTTTTTGCTATTCTACTCACATCCGTCTTCATGGATCTGATTTCTTCATAATACATCTTTGCATGCTTCTCCGCCGCCTCAGAATAAATATCCGTTATACCGCCTGTTATCACAGCTCCACATATACTATAAGCCACATCGTCCTCACTTCTCTCTCCTCCGTATCTCCCCAAGCAATTCCCCCGGCCGAAACACACGAAACCGTCCAATGCGTCTGGTTCTTGCCCCGTGTTCCAGAATCATCAGATATAACTCCTTGTAATCCCAGTACTCCCCCAGCTTCCAGTACTCCGCCAGCTTTGGAAACACGTTCTCCGTATACCCCCGAAATCCCCGCTCCAGCTCATCTTCCACTCCTTTTATAACCTCCTGCGGCATCACCCGTTTCAAGATCCCCATCTCCCCCACAAGCCGCTCAAAATAGTAATCCTCCGACTCTGGGGCGTCCAGGTAATACCATTTTCCCTTAAGACCATACAAAAGGCGAAGACCATCAAAATACCCCAATCTCATATTCTTTTTCGCCTGCTTTTTATCAAACTGGAGAAGCCCTCCCAGACTCTGCCTGGGGGCGATATGATAAACGTTCACATCCTCCGGGATCTTCGCCACCTTCTCCGAATCAAATCCCAGCCCATATATGCGGATGATGATAATATCCCGGTACCCCTCCTCCAGCAGAATATCCACAGGCACATTATTCCACCCGCCGCCGTCCAGATACCGCTTTCCTCTCAGCTTCTCCTTCTTAAACACCGGCAGATAAGCGCTGGCCATAAGCATATCCCCGATCTCCCCCTCCGGAACCTGCTTGGCGTCAACAGTCAGAAGCTTCTTGTCGCTGACCGAATAGGTAGTGATAAAAAGCTCCCTGTCAGAATCCCGTATCATGTCCTCATCAACCACATCCTGGATCAGCTGCCGCAGAGGAGTGATGTCAAATCCCTTATCCCTCAGGACCCGCTTAGCCTCCTGAGCCAGCGCCGCCATATTGACCCCTTTCCAATCCAGCTGCCGCACTGTCTCCATCACCTGGTCATCAATATCCATAACCCTGGAATAGCTGATGTTCTCCCAGATATACTCCGCCTTTTCAGGCTCATCCATACAGATCATAGCCCCATTCAAAGCCCCCACAGAAGCTCCCGCGATTCCCCTGATCGAGAGCCCCGCCTCCCTTATGGCCTTCCAGGCCCCGATCTGATAAGCCCCCTTAGCCCCGCCTCCCTCCAACACTAACCCATACTCCCTGTCCCCATCCAATACCAGCTTCAATCCCTTATTACCCTCCATCTCCAATTTCCAAAATATCTAACAAAGCGCGGAACTTAAACCAAAGTCCCACGCCTCTAAAAATCAAATAGTAATCATATTATTCCCTAATCCGGATAAATCAAAACTTTAATTCATCATATTGCCGTATTATTTAGTGAGCAAAAGGCTCTGCGACAATCCTCGCCGCCCCTTTGCTCACTAGTCCCCCGCAATCTCCTTCACCGAACTGATCAGTCCCGCCAGCCCCTGGATCTCCGACGGAATGATGATCTTCGTCGCCTTCCCGTCTGCAGCCTTTGCAAAAGCCTCCAGTCCTTTAAGCCTTAACACCGCCTCGTCAGCTCCCACTTCCTTAATATAACGAAGACCCTCTGCCGTAGCCTGCTGGATCTTTAAGATGGCCTCGGCCTGGCCTTCCGCCTCCTTGATCCGCTTCTCCTTCTCAGCCTCGGCCCGAAGGATGGCAGACTGCTTATCCGCCTCCGCGTCCAGGATCACAGACTCCTTCTTGCCCTCCGCCACCAGGATGGTGGACTTCTTCTCGCCCTCGGCCTTCAGGATCGCTTCACGCCGCTCCCGCTCCGCCTTCATCTGCTTCTCCATAGCGTCCTGGATGGCAGCAGGCGGAATGATGTTCTTAAGCTCCACCCGGTTCACCTTGATGCCCCAGGGGTCTGTGGCCACATCCAGAGACGCCCGCATCTTGGTGTTGATGGTCTCCCTGGAAGTGAGGGTCTGATCCAGCTCCAGATCGCCGATGATGTTTCGCAGCGTAGTGGCTGTCAGGTTCTCAATAGCCATAATGGGATTCTCAACCCCGTAAGTAAACAATTTCGGATCCGTGATCTGGAAAAACACCACCGTGTCAATCCTCATAGTAACATTATCCTTGGTGATCACCGGCTGGGGCGCGAAATCCACCACCTGCTCCTTTAAGATGACCCGCTTTGCCACCCGGTCAATAAACGGCGCCTTCACGTGAAGCCCCACAGACCAGGTCTCCCGGTAAGCTCCCAGCCGCTCCACTACCATGGCCTGGGCCTGGGGAACGATCTTCACACAGGACGACAAAATGATCAAAATAATGATCGCTAACACGATGAACCCTGTAAATCCAACTAAAAATCCCATACTACACTTCCTCCTTCACAGCTTTGACAATCAACTTTACCCCCTGTATGGCGCATATCTCAACAGTCGCGCCCACAGTGTACACGCAGTCTTCCTCCTTAGACCTGGCAGTCCACTCCTGGCCGCCTACCACCGCCGTCCCGGTACCCAGGGCGTTGTTCACTTCCTCCGTGACTCTGGCCCGCCTGCCCACCAGGCTGTCCGCGTTAGTCTTCACCGTATGCCTGTTCACATACTGCAAGGCCCAGGGTCTGGTAAAGATAAGAAGCACAAAGGACACAAGCACAAACACTGATAGCTGCGCGTTCACGCTAAGGCCCGCCTTGGCCACAAAGAAAGCCGCCAAAGCCCCGCCGGCAAACCACACCGTAGTCAGCGCCATAGTCGCCGCCTCCACGCCTGCCAGGATTACAAACAATATGATCCAATATACCGACGCCATGGAACCCCTCCTTTTTCCTCCGGATC
Organism: uncultured Hungatella sp.; assembly: GCA_910588505.1. Classification (GTDB taxonomy): domain Bacteria; phylum Bacillota; class Clostridia; order Lachnospirales; family Lachnospiraceae; genus UBA3402. The sequence goes on from CAJUPQ010000042.1 coordinate 17,349, forward strand.
GCCGGAGTTTTCTGTAACAGTTCAGATAACCCTTGAACTGCTACAGTTTTCTTACAACTATTATAAACAATTATACAGATTCCATCAACAAAACATTTCTTAAGATTTCATCCCCTCCTCTGTCTTGCCGCCTCAAACATCAGGAGAGCCGACGCCACCGCCGCGTTCAGCGACTCCACATTCCCCTTCATAGGGATACGCACCCAGGCATCCGCCAGGTCCGCGGTCTCGCGCCGAAGTCCCTTAGCCTCATTTCCCACCAGAAACCCGCAGGCTCCCCGGTAATCTTCCCGGTCATAGGCGTGTTTTCCATCCAGATGGGCCGCGTACAGCCGCAGTCCGTCCCCTTTAAACTCCCGCACCGTCCCGCCAAGCTCATCCACATACAAAAACGGCACCCTGTACACAGACCCCATGGTGGAGCGTATGACCTTTGGGTTGTAGATATCCGCGCTCTCCCGGTCCATGATGACTCCTGTGACGCCCGCAGCCTCACCGGCCCTCAGGATCGTCCCCAGATTCCCCGGATCCTGGATTGTCTCCAAAAACATCACAAGGGGCTTGGCGCCGCCGTCTCGTATATCCTCTAGGGAATACCGGTACTGTCTGGCCACGGCGGCCACTCCCTGAGGCGTCTGGGTGTCGGAGATAGATTTTAGCACCTCCCCGGTCACAAGGACCACCTTTTTCCCATCCACCTGCTCCACCATCCTCTGATGGTCCGGGTCCTCCAAAAACCGCTCTGTCACAAACACCTGCTCCACCCGGTCCTTAGGAAGCTCCTCAAACATCTTGGGGCCTTCCACCAGAAATAGCCCTGACTCCCGCCTGGATCTGGCCCTTTTCCCCAGAGCCGCAGCCTGCTTTGCCAGACTGTTGCCTGTGCTGCTGATCATGACAATCCCTCCACCTGCAAAAGCCACAGTCTCCCGCTGGCGTCGCTGGGCATTCGCAGATCCCCCCTGGGTGACACGGCCACAGAGCCCACCTTAGGCCCGTCCGGCAGACAGGACCGCTTAAACTGCTGGGAAAAGAACCGCCGGTAAAACACCTTCATCCATCTTAAGATCGTCTCCCCGGAATACTCCTCCCCAAAAGCGTGGACCGCCATCCGAAAGATCCTGGCCGGCTCATACCCAAACCGCAGCATATAATATAGGAAGAAATCGTGCAGCTCATAGGGCCCCACCAGATCCTCGGTCTTCTGGGCAATAGCTCCTTTGTCCGGCGGCAGAAGCTCCGGGCTCACAGGCGTGTCCAAAACATCCAAAAGCACATCCCGAAGCTGCTCCTGGCCGCAGGTATCCGCATAGTATCTGACCAGGTGCCGAACCAAAGTCTTTGGAACCGAACCGTTGACCCCGTACATGGACATGTGGTCCCCATTGTACGTAGCCCACCCAAGGGCCAGCTCCGACATATCCCCCGTGCCGATGACCAGGCCCCCCACCTGGTTAGCCACATCCATGAGAACCTGGGTCCGCTCCCTGGCCTGGCTGTTTTCATAAGTCACATCATGGTTGTCCGGGTCATGGCCGATATCCCGAAAATGTGCCGTCACCGACTCCTTAATGTCGATCTCCCGAAGCTCTGCCCCCAGCCGCCTTGTCATGACGCAGGCATTATGGTAAGTCCTGTCCGTGGTGCCAAAACAGGGCATGGTCACCCCATGGATCTGACTCCGGGGCAGTCCCAAGCTGTCAAACGCCCTGGCCGTCACAAGAAGGGCAAGGGTCGAGTCGAGGCCGCCGGAAATCCCGATCACTGCGTGCCCCGCGCCGGTGTGCTCCAGCCTCTTTTTCAGCCCCATAGCCTGGATGGACAAGATCTGTTCACACCTTCTGCTTCTCTCCCCCTCATCCCTTGGCACAAAAGGATAGGGGGCAATGTGCCGGTCAAGGTCCAGATGTTCCACCTCCAGCCGAAACTCCACGGTCATGTAATCCCCCTCCTCGCCCTCACCGGAAGGCCTGTGAGTGTTCATCCTCCTCCGCTCGCTGACCAGCCTTCTAAGATCCAGATCCCCGTAAATACATCCGTGGCCAAACCGTTTGGACTCCCCAAGGCATGTGCCGTTCTCCGCGATAATATTGTGGCCCCCGAACACCAGATCCTGAGTGGACTCCCCCTCCCCCGCGTTGGCGTACACATACCCGCACACCAGCCGGGCCGACTGACCGCAGATAAGCGAGCTTCGGTAACTGTCCTTTCCCACCGTCTCGTCGCTGGCCGAACAGTTGGCAATAACCGTGGCCCCGGCGCAGGCGTGGCGGATGGAGGGCGGACATGGAACCCACACGTCCTCACAGATCTCCGCCGCCAGCACAAGCCCAGGCACGGTGGCACAGGAAAAGAGAAGATCCGCCCCCATGGGAACCGGCTCCCCCTCAAACTCCACCCACATCGGCTTCCGGTTTCCCGGCGTAAAATGGCGAAGCTCGTAAAACTCCGAATAATTGGGGATGTTTAATTTTGGCACCAGCCCCAAAAGCCGCCCCCCTGCCACAACCGCAGCCACATTGTACAGCGCGCCGTTATGCTGAAACGGCAGCCCCATAAACCCAATAACATCGAGATGGTTGGAGTCCCTGATGATCCTTGCCAGCTGCTTTCTGGCAGCGTCCAAAAGGGCGTCCTGCAAAAACAGATCCCCGCAGGTATACCCGGTCAGACACAGCTCCGGAAATACCATAACCTTAGCGTGATCCTTTACCCCCTGCTCCATCAGTTTCAGTATCTGCCCCGCGTTGTACTCCGGATCCGCCACCCGGATCTTCGGCGTCGCCGCCGCCACCCTTATAAATCCCTGTTCCATAATAATTCCCTCTTTTTCCTTTTAATGTACTCTCGGAGTCTCTTTGTGCCTGATTTTGTGAGATGATTTTTTGTCAGATGTGCATACCCAAGGGCATACCGTAATACATGCTCCTACGGAGCGGCGGCACTCTGCGCCACAAGGTATAAATTTATGAGGCGTACGTGGAACGTACGTTGATTAAATTTATGTGCATATGACGGAAAATCATCCGCAAAGGCAGGTGCAGGAGAGATTCCGAGAGTACATTTTATTATGGGTCTATTGTGCAAGGTTTTCAAAAATATGTCAAGAGGGATCGTAAAATCTGTTGACAGAAAAGGGCGCCGATGATTATAATGAATCGTAGTCGAATCCCGCAAAAGGGGCGGTACATACGTCCCCTTTGCCTGTCATACCAACACAGAAAGGCAGATATGGATAACCCTGAATTCTTAACACCCCACCCATTTTCAAGAACAGAGATGCTCATCGGCCCCCAGGCCTTTGACCGCTTAAGCTCCGCCTCCGTCCTGGTCTTCGGCGCAGGCGGCGTAGGCTCCCACTGCATCGAAGCCCTGGCCCGCGGCGGCGTAGGACGCCTCATCATCGTAGACCCTGACAATGTATCCCTGACAAACATAAACCGCCAGAGCATTGCCCTCCACAGCACCGTGGGCCGCCCCAAAACCCTTGTTATGAAAGAGCGGATCCTGGACATCAACCCGGACGCCCTTGTGTGGACCAGCCAGACCTTCATCCTCCCGGAAAATCTGGAGGCCTTTTTCGCCCACATCCCGTGGACGCCGGACTACATCATCGATGCCATTGACACCATAGCCGCCAAGCTGGCCATAGCCGCCTTTGCCTATGACCGCCAGATCCCCCTGATCTCCTCCATGGGAACCGGCAACAAGCTCCACCCGGAGCTGTTTGAGATCGCCGATATCAAAGGCACCTCCGTCTGCCCTCTGTGCAGGGTCATGCGGCGGGAGTTAAAGCGCCTGGGAATCCCGGCTCTGAAAGTCCTCTACTCCAGGGAAGTCCCCCTAAAGCCGGTCTGCCCCGTCCAGGAAGAGACCGGGAAGCGCTCCGTCCCGGGAAGCATCTCCTTTGTACCTCCCGTGGCAGGTCTTCTCATAGCCGGAGAGGTGATCCGGCAGCTGGCAGAGCTTTAAGCGCCGATTACTGCTCACTAAATAATACACCAATTTCAGTTCCTCCGTGGATCGTGACAAGCACCGCAAAAAATCCAAAAGAATTTCCCAAAAATCTTTACTGTTTCTAAAATATGTGTTAACATAATAGATAGAAAACCATGGCCGTGAAAGGACAGATACTTATCATTGCGCCATGGCTTGATACGGCATGGGCAGTTTTAGGGCTGCCCCGCTAAAAGAGTGTTCCAAAGGTTCCTGCTGTCCCTGTTTTTGCACCTGCTTTTTAGCCAGAAGCGTTAACACCCATTCATCTTATACTCCTGACAAAAACACCTTGCAGACTTAAGACACAAAAGCCTTTTGCGGAACGCTCCCAAAGATCTTATGGCAGAGGGAAATAAACCGCTAAAGCGTCCCTCTGTACCATAGTGCAGTATGCACGGTTATGGAGGTATAAGTATGAAGAATCTAAAGATTTTTATCAAGCTCATGTTTGCCTTTGGCTCCATACTGTTGGCCACATTCATACTTGGCATAACAGCGCTGGTGTCCATCCAGTCCTTAAACAAGATTTCCAGCAACTTCGTTGAAGTGTCCGTTCCCAGCGTCAGCTATCTCTGGACAGCCCGCCGGGCCATCCAGGCCACGGAAAAGATGGCCCTGGAGACCACGGTAGTCATGACAGAGGAAGAACTGAAAGAGATCGAGAGCACCCTGATGACAGAGCGCAATTCTCTGGATCAGGCCCTGAAAGACCTGCTCGCCGTTTCCCCCCAGTTCCAGTCCCAGGTGGACGCCATTGAAGACGAGCTGGTCAATGTCTCCGCGTACCGCCAGCAGATCCTGGATGAGGCCTACAAGTTCACCACCGAAGGCAACGCCAAGGCCTACGAGCTTTACAGAAACGAGTATCACGACGCCTTTGAGAAGGTAAGACTCTCCTTGGTGTCCCTGACCCAGGATGTGGACAACCAGATCGCCGAGGATTATACTAATGCCCTGCGCACGAAGAATATCGCCACCGCCATAACTTTTCTGATCCTTGTGATTGCCATCGCAATCATCGCGTTCTACATCGTACTTTTGACCAAGCAGATCGTAACTCCGGTCAGAGAGCTGGAGCAGGCGGCGACCCTTGTGTCACAGGGACAGCTTGAGACGGAGATCCACTATGAGGCCTCGGACGAGATCGGACTGCTGGCCGCCAGCATCCGCACTCTGGTCACCACCCTGAAGAACATCATCCATGATGTGGATTATCTTCTGGACGAGATGGCAGGCGGCGACTTTACGGTCACCAGCAAAAATCATGACTATTATATCGGCGACTTTAACAGCATTCTGGTTTCCCTGCGCAAGTTGAAAAACCGTTTGAGCCAGACTCTGCAGCAGATCGACATCTCCGCGGACCAGGTTAACTCCGGCGGCGGACAGGTTTCCAGCGGCGCTCAAGCTTTGGCCCAGGGCGCTACCGAGCAGGCTTCCTCCGTGGAAGAGCTGGCCGCCACCATTAAGGAGATCTCCTACAAGATCGAGGCCACTGCAGAGCACGCCAAGACCGCGAAGGCCGAGAACCTTCAGTCCCACGAGATGATCAACACATGTTCCGCCCACATGTCCGACCTGATGAACGCCATGGGCGCTATCAACGACAAGTCCAAGGAGATTGGCAAAGTTATCAAGACCATTGAAGATATCGCGTTCCAGACCAATATCCTGGCGCTTAACGCCGCTGTGGAGGCCGCAAGAGCCGGAAGCGCAGGCAAAGGCTTCGCCGTTGTTGCCGACGAAGTGCGTAACCTGGCCACAAAGTCCCAGGAGGCGTCCAAGAGCAGCGCCGCCCTGATCGAAGAGACGGTAAAAGCCGTGGATGAAGGCAGCAGACTGTCTGAGGAGACGGACAAGGCTCTCCAGAACGTGGTAGACAGCGCCCAGAAGATCCTGGATGCCGTGTCCCTGATCTCCGACGCCACGGAGGAGCAGTCCTTCGCCGTGTCACAGGTTACCACTGGCATTGACCAGATCTCCAGCGTGGTTCAGACCAACTCCGCCACTGCCGAGGAGAGCGCCGCTGCCAGCGAGGAGCTGTCAAGCCAGGCCAATATTCTGAAAGATTTGGTAGGTCAGTTTCGTTTTACCAGATAACTCTTTGTTCTAAGAACGATCAAGCAGGGAACCTGCTTGGGTACGGCCTGCGCTCCGCCTTAGGGACATGTTTCATCTGCGCGGGAGTAGGGAAGAGCCATCTTCCCCTACTCCCGCGCCGTGTACCTGTCAGCGCATGCCGGCATATTTGTCCTGGGTACATGTGTACATAAAAAGAGACGGTGATAAACTCACCGTCTCTTTTTATGCCTGTCTCTTTACCGCACCTCTGGCAGGGAGGCAAAGGACTTTGCAAGCTCTTCGTCTGTGGGAATATAATCCGTCATTTCACCGTCATTGAACTTCTGGTAAGCCACCATATCAAAGTATCCAGTGCCTGTAAGGCCGAACACGATGTTCTTTGACTCGCCTGTCTCCCGGCACTTAAGCGCCTCGTCGATGGCCACCCGGATGGCGTGGCTGCTCTCCGGCGCGGGAAGGATCCCCTCCACCTTGGCAAACATCTGAGCCGCCTCAAATACCTGAGTCTGCTCCACGCTCCTGGCCTTCAGATACCCCTGATCGTACAGCTCGGACACTGTGGAACTCATGCCGTGATACCGAAGTCCCCCCGCATGGCTGGCCGACGGGATAAACCCGCTTCCCAACGTATACATCTTGGCAAGAGGACACACCTTTCCCGTGTCGCAGTAGTCGTAGGCGTACACGCCTCTGGTAAGGCTGGGACAGGAGGCCGGCTCCACGGCGATAATCTCATACTCCGCCTCTCCTCTCACCATCTGGCCCACAAAGGGAGAGATAAGCCCGCCCAGGTTGGACCCGCCGCCGGCGCACCCGATGATGGTATCCGCCTTGACGCTGTATTTGTCCAGAGCCGCCTTGGTCTCCAGACCGATGATAGACTGGTGCAAAAGCACCTGGTTCAGCACAGAGCCGAGAACATAGCGGTATCCCTCCCGGCCCATAGCCGCCTCCACCGCCTCGGAGATAGCACAGCCAAGACTTCCCGTAGTTCCGGGAAACTCCTGGTTGATCCTCCGCCCAACCTCTGTCTCCATGGACGGGGACGGCGTCACCTTTGCCCCGTAGGTCCGCATCACCTCCCGGCGGAAGGGCTTCTGCTCGTAGGAGCACTTTACCATATAGACCTGGCAGTCCAGCTCCAGATAAGCGCAGGCCATGGACAGGGCGGTCCCCCACTGTCCGGCCCCTGTCTCCGTGGTTACGCCCTTAAGCCCTTGAGCCTTGGCGTAGTAGGCCTGGGCGATGGCGGAATTTAACTTGTGGCTGCCCGAGGTGTTGTTGCCCTCAAACTTGTAGTAGATGTGGGCCGGGGTATCCAGCTTTTTCTCCAGGCAGTAAGCCCTTGTCAGAGGCGAGGGACGGTACATCTTGTAAAAATTCCGGATGTCGTCAGGTATGTCAAAATAGGGAGTCACCTCATCCAGCTCCTGCTTTGCCAGTTCTCTGCAGAAAATACCGGACAACTCCTCCAACGTAATGGGCTTTAATGTCTGTGGATTCAAAATAGGTGCAGGCTTCTTCTTCATGTCAGCCCGGACATTATACCACTGCCTGGGCATCTCCTGCTCTTCCAGATAAATTTTGTAAGGGATCTCCTGTTTCATGTCGTATTCTTCCTTTCCATATCTCTCAACGTTTTTCTTCACCCGCCTTCAGTGTGACGGCCACCAACTCCGCCGGGTTCATGACCCGGAACAAAAAATGATTCCCCAATCCCCGGCTCACCACCATCTGACGCCCCTCTTCCTCAAAATGGCCCCCGTCATACTTGGGAAACAGCGTCAGATCCGGAGACAGCAGGCCCCCAACCCCGGGGATCCTGATGATGCCACCGTGGATGTGGCCTGCCAGAGTAAGGTCAGCCCCCCAGTCCCTGTAAGAGGGAAAATACAGGGGATTGTGGCACAGAAGGATGTTGAATGCGTCCTCATCCGCCTCCCCCAGGGCCTGCCTCACATCCTCCGCGGAAAAGTGAATGTCCTTCACATAGCCGTCCCGCTTAGGATCTTTATAGTAGGGCATGTCCATGACCAGACCATATATTCTCAGAAAAGCCCCTTTTCGGAAAATGGTCTGCCGCTGATTCTCCAGAACCATGACCCCAGAGGGCCTTATGCTCTCCCTGAGCCACATCCACTCCGCCGGCGTCATGGCCTGCTCATGATTTCCCTGGACATAGTACAATGGATACCGCTTCAAGAGCTTGAGACACAGATTCGCGGCCGTAAACACCGAGCCGTCCTTGGTATCGGCCATGTCCCCGGTCATGACCACGATATCCGGGTTGATCTCATGGATCTTTTTCTCCAATATACAGTTCTTCTGACCGTACAGCTCCCCGTGAAGGTCTGACAGATGGGCTATGGTAAACCCGTCAAACTCTGCCGGCACCCGGGGAGAGACTATATTATAACGGACTGTTCGTAACAAAAAATTTCCTTTCCGACCAGAGCTATCTTACCGCCCCCACCAATTCTTTAATATCTTCCACGCCCCAGGCATCCATGTACTTACGGATCCCTTTTTCGATCTTCACCGTGGCGCCCGGGTCGTGGAAATTAGCCGTGCCTACGGAGACAGCCGCGGCCCCTGCCAGGATAAACTCCAGGGCATCCTCCGCGGTCATGATTCCACCCATGCCGATAATGGGCAGATCTACAGCCTGGGCCGTCTGGTACACCATCCGCACAGCCACCGGCTTGATGGCAGGGCCTGACAGCCCTCCCGTCTTATTGGCCACCGCAAAGGTTCTTTTCGTTATGTCGATCTTCATCCCGGTCAGAGTGTTGATCAGAGACAGAGCGTCCGCCCCGCCTGCTTCCGCCGCCCTGGCAGTCTCCGTGATATCTGTCACATTTGGGCTTAACTTCATGATAACAGGTTGTCTGGCGTGGCGCTTTACCTCCCTGGTAATGGCCTCCACCGCCTTGGGATCCTGACCAAAGGCAATGCCACCCTCCTTTACATTGGGGCAGGAAATGTTGATCTCCAAAAGGTCCACCGGCTCATCACCCAGCCGCTCCACCACTTCCACATAATCTTCCGTGGTCTTTCCGCACACATTGACCACGATCTTTGTGTCAAACTGTTTCAGATAGGGGATATCCCGCTTCACAAACACGTCGATGCCCGGGTTCTGGAGCCCGATGGCATTGATCATGCCTCCGTATGTCTCCGCGATCCTTGGAGCCGGGTTGCCGGGCCACGGCACATTAGAGACCCCCTTGGTCACCACCGCTCCCAAAAGATTCAGATCCACAAACTCCCCGTACTCCTGCCCCGAGCCAAAGGTTCCTGACGCGGTCATCACCGGATTTTTCAGTTCCACTCCCGCAATACTCACCGCAGTCTTCATCTACAGCTCCACCTCCTCTGCCCGAAATACCGGCCCGTCCTTGCAGACCCGGGCATTGTGGACATTAGAGTGGGGATCCACATCCTTTGTCCTGCAGACGCAGGCCAGACACGCCCCGATGCCGCAGGCCATCCTCTCCTCCAGGGACAGATAGCACTCCACGGCCTTGTCCCGGGCGTACTGCTTCAGAGCCCGCAGCATAGGAGCAGGCCCGCAGGCCATGATAATATCAGCCTCCAGCCCATGTTCCTCTATAGCATCCAGCACATTGCCCTTTGTCCCCGCGCTTCCGTCCTCCGTGGCCACAAAGACCTGGCCATAGGGCCCAAACTCCTGATCCATAAATACCTGATCCCGGTATCCCAGGATGATCTGCTTTTCACATCTCAACCCCTTTGCCAGCTCCAGCATAGGCGGGATCCCGATGCCCCCTCCGATCAAAAACGCCCTTCTGTGGTCCTCCACATCCGGAAATCCATTGCCCAGAGGCCCCAGAATGGAGATCTCATCCCCCGCCTTGTAGGCGGAAAATTCCCTGGTTCCCTCTCCCACCACCCGGTAGACCATGCGCAGCTGCCCGGCCCCCGGGTCTGTCTCGCAGATGCTGATAGGCCTCGGCAGCAGCCTGGAACCGTCTTTTGAGTAGACCGAGATAAACTGTCCCGCCCTGGCCTGGCTGACCTCTCCTGGCTGGATCCACATGGAAAATATGTCATCCCCAAGCCTCTCCTGGCTTCTCACCACAGCCGTCTTCTTTTCCTTTGCCATACCAATCTCCTTGCTCCTTTTTTACGCGCTTCCTGTTTCCAAAATCCTGCACAGCTCACAGCACCTGATTGATATCCGCCACCATGTCCTCTACCGCCTGTCTGGCAGCCTCGCCGAAATGCTCTGCCCCAAAGGAGGCGTACTTCTCCTGCTTATATGCCGCGATAATGCCTCTGGAGGAATTTACAATAGCCCCCAGTCCGTCCTCATTAAAGCAGGGCTTCAGATCCTTGGCAGTCCCCCCCTGAGCGCCATATCCAGGCACCAGGAAATAGGTCTTTGGCATCAGCCTGCGCAGGACGCGGCTCATCTCCGGGTAGGTAGCCCCCACCACTGCCCCCACATTGCTGTAATCGCCGTCCATGGAAAGTTCTCCCCACTCCACCACTTTCTCGGCCACCAGCTCATATAGAGGCCTGCCGTCAATAAGCTTATCCTGAAATTCACCGCTGGACGGATTGGACGTCTTCACCAGGACAAAAAGCCCCTTATCCTCTTTCTGGCACGCGTCCACAAAAGGTTTCACCCCGTCGGTTCCCAAATACGGGTTTACAGTTATAAAGTCAGTGCCAAATCCTGACAGCGTCCTCTCCCCCACCTGGACATGTCCCAGATGCCCGGCTGCGTAGGCGGCGGACGTGGATCCGATATCGCCCCTCTTCACATCCCCGATGACTACAAGTCCCTTCTCCCGGCAGTAATCCACGGTCCGCTTGTACACCTTAAGCCCCTCGATGCCAAACTGCTCATACATGGCGATCTGAGGCTTCACCGCCGGAATCAGGTCCCAGGTGTGGTCAATGATCTCCTTATTAAACTGCCACACAGCCTCGGCCGCCCCCTCTAACGTCTCCCCCCACTCTCCCAGAGCTTTCTTTACAATACACTCCGGAATATAGCTCAACATAGGGTCCAGCCCCACGCACACCGGCGCCTTGGTCTTTTGGATCTTCTCGATCAACTGACTTATCATGTGTCCTCCTTTGTGCCGATCCATTTTCGCGGATACGGCCTGTTATTATTCTTCCTGAAACCGCTGCAATTTTACATCCTCTCTATTGTAATAGAAAATGGGGGTGGTGTAAAGTGTTTCTTGCGGTGTATAAATAAGTGTA
>CAJUPQ010000043.1 GCA_910588505.1 uncultured Hungatella sp.
AAGGAGCTGTGAAAAATGGTGTTTTCAATCACTCCATTTTTTCACAGCCCCTTTTAACAGTTATAGATGATTTTATGACTCCTGTTCTTTTGACAAGAAACCCATTGACAATCACCTCCAAAAAGAGTACCCTCTTATGTGGATTTGAGAAATTCTACATAAAATTTATGAGAAGAAAGAAGCGGATAGACATGGAGCAGAGAAAACGATACCTGTTTACCAACCGGGACTTAACCCGCCTGATCGCCCCCTTGATCGTGGAACAGATCCTGGCGGTCACTGTGGGAATGGCGGATACCATGATGGTCTCCAGCGCCGGGGAGGCGGCCACGTCCGGGGTGTCTCTGGTGGATATGATCAACAACCTGATCATCAATGTGTTTGCCGCCGTGTCCACAGGAGGTGCGGTGGTGGCGTCCCAGTATCTGGGGCATGAAGACAGAGATAAGGCCAGGGAGTCGGCCAACCAGCTGATCCTGATCACGGGGCTTATTGCCGTGGGGATCATGGTTTTGTGTATTGTGTTTAGGGGCGGATTGCTGGGAGCGCTGTACCAGGGGGTGGAGGCTGATGTCATGAGAAATGCCCTGGTCTACCTGGTGATGTCCGCCCTGTCTTACCCCTTTTTGGCGGTTTACAACTCCTGCGCAGCGCTGTTTCGCTCCATGGGCAACTCGGAGATCTCCATGCAGGTGTCCGTGCTTATGAATGTGATCAATGTGGCGGGCAATGCCTTTTTTATCTTTGGCATGAAATGGGGCGTGTTCGGGGCAGCCCTGGCATCCCTGATCGCCCGCGTGATCGCCTGTGTGATCTTGTTTATCCGTCTTAAGAACAGAAAGCTTGTGATCTGTATTGATTCCCGCATCTTTGCCTGGAACAGAAAGATGATCGGAAAGATCCTGCACATCGGCATCCCGGGAGGGGTGGAAAACAGCATCTTCCAGCTGGGAAGGATCCTGGTGGTCAGCATCATCGCCACCTTCGGCACTGCCCAGATCGCGGCCAACGCGGTGGCCAATAATCTGGACAGCATGGGCGTTTTAGCGGGACAGGCCATGAACCTTGCCATGATCACCATTGTGGGCCGGTGCGTGGGGGCCGGGGATTATGACCAGGCAGATTACTATGTGAAAAAGATGATGAAGCTCACATACCTGATCAACGGGATCTGCTGCGGCGTGGTGCTTGCAAGCCTGCCTCTGACGTTAAAGCTGTACGGGCTGTCAGAGGAGACCTTAAAGCTGGCTGCTATCCTGGTTCTGATCCATGACGGAATGGCCATCTTTTTGTGGCCCGCGTCCTTCACTCTGCCCAATGTGCTGCGGGCGGCCAATGACGTGAAGTTCCCCATGATAACATCCATTTTGTCTATGGTGGTGTTCCGCATAGGGTTAAGCTATGTCATCGGCGTGGGGCTGGGGCTTGGAGCTCTTGGGGTGTGGATCGCCATGGTGGTGGACTGGATCGCCAGGGTCAGCTGTTTTGTGGGGCGATATAAGAGCGGAAAATGGAAGAATCTGGCAGCGCTTTAGAGGCTGGATGCTCAGAAGGAAAATTTGTGTAACTTGCCTCTTGTATTTTTCGGATAATGGTATATAATACTAGATGTAGTGTTACAGACCATGAATAATACAAGATATGGAGTGCAAGGCTATGAATATCATAAAAAGAAGCGGTAAGGAAGTCTGCTTTGAGGCGGAAAAGATCCAGAGTGCGGTGGAGAAAGCCAACGGCACAGTCAAGGAGGAGGAACACCTGACAAAGGCCCAGATCGCCAAGATCGTCCAGTCGGTGACGGTCAAGTGCCAGGAGCTTAATCGGGCGGCCGGGGTGGAAGAGATCCAGGATATGGTGGAAGAGGAGATCATGCGCCACGACGCGTACAAAGTCGCCAACCATTATATCACATACCGCTATAAAAGGCAACTGGTCCGCAAGGCCAACAGTACGGACCAGCAGATCTTAAGCCTGATTGAGTGCAGTAATGAGGAAGTGCTCCAGGAGAATTCAAATAAGAATCCAGTGGTCAACAGCGTACAGAGAGATTACATGGCGGGGGCGGTCAGCAAGGACATCACCAACCGCCTTTTGCTTCCCCAGGAAGTGGTCCAGGCTCATGAGGAGGGGATCATCCACTTCCATGACGCGGACTATTTTGCCCAGCACATGCACAACTGCGACCTGGTGAATCTGGACGATATGCTCCAGAACGGCACGGTCATCAGCGACACCCTCATCGAAAAGCCCCACAGCTTTTCCACGGCATGCAACATCGCCACCCAGATCATCGCCCAGGTGGCTTCCTCCCAGTACGGCGGCCAGAGCATTTCTCTGACTCACTTGGCGCCCTTTGTGGACGTGAGCCGCCAGAAGATCGTGCTGGAGGTCCGGGAGGAGATGAAAGAGCTGGGGTGCGAGGGAACCAGGGAGCAGATGGAAGCGATTGTGGAGAAACGCCTTCGGGACGAGGTGAAGAAAGGCATCCAGACCATCCAGTACCAGGTCATTACCCTGATGACCACCAACGGCCAGGCGCCTTTTTTGACGGTGTTCATGTACTTAAACGAGGCGGGGCAGGACCACAGGCTGAAACATGACCTGGCCATGATCATCGAGGAGACTCTGCGCCAGAGGATCCAGGGAGTGAAGAACGAGAAGGGACAGTGGATCACCCCTGCATTTCCGAAGCTGATCTATGTGCTGGAGGAGGACAACATTTATCCGGAAAGCCCCTACTACTACCTGACAGAGCTGGCGGCCAGGTGTACGGCCAAGCGGATGGTACCGGACTACATTTCCGAGAAGATCATGATGCAGAACAAGGTGGACAAAAACGGGGAAGGCCACTGCTACACCTGTATGGGCTGCCGCAGCTTCCTCACCCCCTATGTGGACCCCCAGACAGGCAGGGGCAAGTATTACGGCAGGTTTAACCAGGGCGTTGTGACCATCAGCCTTCCTGATGTGGCCCTGTCCTCACAAAGAGATGTGGAGAAGTTCTGGGAGATCTTAGATGAACGGCTGGAACTTTGTTATAAGGCCCTGATGTGCAGGCACAGGCGTCTTAAGGGGACTCTGTCTGACGTGGCCCCTATCCTGTGGCAGAACGGGGCCCTGGCCAGACTGAAGAAGGGGGAGACCATTGACAAGCTTCTCTACGGCGGATACTCCACCATCTCCCTGGGCTACGCGGGCCTGTACGAGTGCGTGTACTACATGACAGGCCAGTCTCACACGAATCCGGAGGCCATGCCATTTGCCCTGGAAGTGATGCAGCGACTCAACGACGCCTGTAAGCGGTGGAAGGAGAAGGAGAACATTGACTTCTCCCTGTATGGGACCCCTCTGGAGTCCACCACCTATAAGTTTGCCAAGTGCCTCCAGAAGAGGTTTGGCATCATCGAGGGCGTGACGGACAAGAATTACATTACCAACAGCTACCATATCCATGTGATGGAGGAGATCAACGCTTTTGACAAGCTGTCCATCGAGGCCAAGTTCCAGGCTCTGTCCCCGGGAGGGGCCATCAGCTATGTGGAAGTTCCGGATATGCAGGGCAATATCCCGGCAGTCATGGCGCTCCTTAAGCATATTTATGACAATATCATGTACGCGGAGCTGAACACCAAAAGCGATTACTGCCAGTGCTGCGGTTTTGACGGGGAGATCCGCATTGTGGAGGATGCCCACGGAAAACTGGTATGGGAGTGTCCCCAGTGTGGAAACCGGGATCAGGACAAGATGAACGTGGCCAGAAGAACCTGCGGCTATATCGGGACGCAGTTCTGGAACCAGGGCAGGACCCAGGAGATCAAGGACCGGGTGCTCCACCTGTAGGAGAGGGATATGTATTACAGCAACATAAAGAAATGGGATATTGCCGACGGCGCGGGGGTGCGGGTGACGTTGTTTGTGTCCGGATGCACCAATCGCTGCCCCGGCTGCTTTCAGCCGGAGACCTGGGATTTTCATTACGGACAGCCCTTTACCCAGGAGACGTTAGAAGAGATCCTTCAGGCTCTGGAGCCGGAGTTTATCCGGGGGCTGACCCTTTTGGGGGGAGAGCCTATGGAGCCGGAGAACCAGCAGGTCCTGGCAGGACTCTTAAAGGCGGTAAAGGAGAAGTTTCCGGCAAAGGATGTGTGGTGCTACACAGGGTTTACCTATGAGGAGGATCTGCGCCCCGGCGGCAGGCGCCACTGTGATGTCACCGATGAGCTTTTGGCCATGGTGGATGTGCTGGTGGACGGAAGGTTTGTTCAGGAGAAAAAAAACCTGACCTTAAGCTTTCGGGGGTCGGAGAACCAGAGGGTGATCGATATGCCCTCCACTCTTCAAACGGGGCGGGTGGTATTGTCTGAGTGGAACGGCTAAAGGCTGGTTTTGCCAGAGATTCCCTTATAATTTCCGGGAAGATACCGATATATATAATGTATTTATGGATCGAGGATCACTGCCCTTTTGGGTGGGGGTTCGAAGATCAGATCACAGGTATTTTTATACCGGAAAGGAGAACATTATGGCAATTGGCGGTATTTCATCAAATTATTACAGCACGTATAACAACTACAGTTATAACGGCTACAGCGGCAATGGAGTGAACACCTGGACGGACAACGCGAACAAAGAGGCTGAGGCTTTAAAAGAAAGCCTGGGGATTGGGAGCACTGACAAGACCAGCAGTACCAGCAACAAGGTTAGCAGCGCTACCACAGCCAGCAGCGCCAGCTCATTCCTTATGGGGTATCAGATGGCACTGGAAGATCTGGAGGCCGCGGCTGGAAAGCTGCAGACTGACACCAAGGACAACGTATTTTCCAAGCTGGATTCCGCATGGAACGACATAGCCAACGGAAAAGGCACCAAGGATGGGTTGGAGAAGGCGCTTAACGACGTTGTTTCCGCAGTGAAGGATTTTGCTGATAAGTACAACCACACCGTATCTTATTTAAAGAAGAATGTGGAGCACGGTTCAGGCATATCCAGCCAGCTGGCCAGTTTCGAGAGAGGTCTTCCCACGGAGAAAGCGTTAAAGACCATGGGTATGAGCCTTGACAAGAACGGCAACCTGCAGGTGGATGAGAAGAAGCTGAAAGAGGCATTGGTAAGCGGCGTAGGCGCGTACATGAATGACGAGGGCGAGATACAGAGTGGTATCACGTTCGATGCTTCCGGAAAGATGGAGATCGATCCGAATAACAGCACCATGCAGGTGGATGACAAGGGCAATATCACTTACACAGGCACCAAGGAAGCGTTAACCAGCGGCTCTAACTTTGTGAAGGAGTCCATCGGCGGGCAGTACGGCATGGCTGACCGCATCGGAAACAAGGCGACCGCAGCTCTGGATTCCCCGGTCACCAATATTCTGGGCAGCGACGCTCCTGAGGCGGAAGCCATCAAGGAAGCGGAAAAGAAGGATGCCGGAACCTACAGTTCCACAAAGAAGCAATCCCAGATGTCTGATTCTTTCTTACAGTTTGCCAGCTTCGCAAAGAGCGGCGCTTACAACTTAAGCAACTATTACGCGGTTTCCATGCTGAATATGCTTGTATAGATGTAAGCTGAGCTGATTTTAGATCGCTATAAACAAGGGGACTGCGCGATATTTGCGCAGTCCTTTTTAGCTGTTATACATCTCACCCATTCTCATAAAATTGGTTGGAGTTGATCAGTTTTTCTTTCCGCATCTCTATCATAGTGTCAGTGATATCCTTTATAAATACATAGTACGGCTGATGCTCCTCGCCCACTGGGAGCTTTCCAGATGGCCGCAGTCGTCCACCTACCGGACCTGCCCGTCTTTCGGATGCTCCGGTACTGGACATAATCCACGACTACACTCGACCTTCGCCATTTGCTCACTCAATTATACACCAAATTCATTTCTTTCGTAAATAGTAAGTACGCCTAAACCATACAAACGGAACAAATGTTCGAAAAACAGCTTGCTTTGATGAGAAAATAGTAGTATAATAAAAAAGAACATACGTTTGCAAATGGAGGGATTGAGGATGTTGATCCAGGAACAGATGGGATTGGCGGAAAAGCTGACTATCTTGTCGGACGCGGCAAAGTATGATGTCTCCTGCACATCCAGCGGCGTTGACAGAGGCGGAAAAAAGGGGATGCTTGGAAACGCGGTGTCCGCAGGGCTGTGTCACAGCTTTGGGGCGGACGGAAGATGTATCTCTCTGCTGAAGATCCTGTTTACCAATCAGTGCGTCTATGACTGCCGCTACTGCATAAACCGCCGGTCTAATGATGTAGCCCGGGCTTCCTTTACGCCCGATGAGGTGTGTACCCTCACCATGGAATTTTACAGGCGCAATTATATAGAAGGATTATTTTTAAGCTCAGGGATCCTCCACAGCCCTGACTATACCATGGATCTGATCTATCAGACCCTTAAGAAGCTGCGGACTCAGTATCGGTTTAACGGCTATATCCATGTGAAGGCCATTCCGGGAGCCGATCCGGTGCTGATCGAGCATGTGGGGCTTCTGGCGGACCGTATGAGCGTGAACCTGGAACTGCCCACGGCCCAGGGGCTGAAAAGTCTGGCCCCCTCCAAGTCCAGATCCAGGATCCTGGCTCCCATGAGGCAGATCCAGAGAGGTATCCAGGCCGGAAAGGCAGAGCTGATCCCTCGCCAAAGGGGAGCCAGGTTTGTGCCCGCGGGCCAGAGCACCCAGATGATCGTGGGAGCCACCCCGGAGAGCGATTACCATATGATCAAGGTGGCCGAGGCGCTGTATCACAACTATGATCTGCGGAGAGTTTTCTACTCTGCCTTTGTCAGGGTTAACGATGACAGCTGCCTTCCCGTCCTGCCGGGAGGCCCTCCGCTGCTGCGCGAGCACAGGCTGTACCAGGCGGACTGGCTTTTGCGGTTTTACGGGTTTGGGGCCGATGAGCTTTTGACAGAGGACAGACCCCACTTTAACGTGCTTTTAGACCCTAAGTGCGACTGGGCCCTCAGGCATCTGGATGTGTTTCCCGTGGAGATCAACAGGGCGGACTACAGCACGCTCCTTCGGGTGCCAGGGATTGGGGTCAAGTCTGCCAGACGAATCGCGGCGGCCAGAAAGGGGGCTGTCCTGGATTTCGCGGATCTTAAGAAACTGGGCGTGGTGCTAAAGAGGGCCGTATACTTCATCACCTGCGGCGGAAGGATGATGTATCCCATAAAGGTGGACGAGCGCTTTATTACCAGTCAGCTGGTAGGGGAGGAGCGCAGGAAGGTGTGGGATATCAGGAGTACGGACAGTTATCAACAGATATCTATGTTCGACGACGGATGGCTGTCCCCCCAGCCCACGCCGGAGGATGTGCATGGGGCGGTGTTTGGGCAGATATGATCGGGAGAGGGATGTGGCGGAGTTTTTGAGGGGGAGGGCTATAGGAATGATTTCCTGGGCAAAATTGGTATATTATTTAGTGAGTAAATGGGGCGAGGGGTGTCGTGATGCCAGGGAGGGAAGGACAGGACCATCCTTCTTTGACTGGCCCCACGACAATCCTCGCCCCCATGCTCACTCAATTATACACATACAACGAATTTGAAGTTTCGGTTTACCCGGGTTAGGAGGAGAAAGGATATATGACTATATTTCAGTGCAGTGATACTCTGGACGGGATACTGTGCGGAGTTTATGACGCGTGGATGAGCAGGCTGGGCCATGGGAACGCGGCCCTGGAGCTGGAGGGGACAGGGAATCTTAAGATGTTCACCCAGTACCGAAAGGTGGAGGAGAGCCGGGAGAAGACGGACAAGGTGATTGCGGCCATATACAGGAAAGCGGGAAGGCAGGCCTACGAGATGGTATTTCGAGCTTCCTTAAGCCAGGAGGAGGATAAGGCGGATAAGATCTACCGCTTTTTGATCTACGCGCTTAACTGCGGCGGCAGGGTGACAGACATGCTGCAGATCCCGGCAGTGTACGAGATCTTCCGGATCAACCGGGCCGTGGGCAACGAGGCACATCTGCTCATCGAGTTTGCCCGGTTTTCCGAGACAAAGGACAAGGTCCTGGTATCCATGGTGGGACCGAAGAATGATGTGACCATCCTCATGGCCCCCCACTTCGCAGACCGGCTGTCAGGGGAAAACTGGATCATCTATGATGAGGGAAGGAAGAAGGGGATCGTCCACAAAGCGGACGAGGGCTGGATGGTAGTCCGGACAGGGGACGATGCCTGGAAGGAGCAGCTGGTTCGGGGGACGGACCAGGAGAAGTTCGCCGATCTGTGGAGAACCTTCCACAAAAGCATCGCCATAGAAGAGCGGCGCAACTATGTATGTCAGCGGGGACACCTGCCTTTGCGGTTCAGACCCTATATGACTGAATTTAGCAGCAGAGACTAAAGCACCAGTGACCAAATCAAAAAATGCTTGCCTTTTTTCCGCTAATGGAGTATAGTGGATTCATCAGAAATCTTACACAGGGAATCTCTTTGATTCGTCAACGCAGGCTTTTGCGTTCTGAGACGCGCGTTTCCGCGCCATGATTCCATTTAAGAGAGATGAAGAAAAGGAAAAAAGGAGGCAAAGTTTTTGTTCAGTAAAATAAACAGCATAGGTCTTAAGGGGCTGGATGGGTATCCGGTGTCTGTGGAGGTGGACGCAGGCGACGGGCTTCCCGGGATCACCATGGTGGGAGCGCTGTCGTCGGAAGTCAGGGAGGCCCAGGACCGGGTACGCACAGCCCTTAAAAATTCGGGGTATCATGTCCGTCCCCGTAAAGTGACAGTGAATCTGTCCCCTGCGGATGTGCGGAAAAACGGCACAGGGTTTGATCTTCCCATTGCCATGGGGATGCTGTGCGCCTACGGCATGGCGGATGCAAGGAAGCTTGAGAGCGCGGCCCTTGTGGGAGAGTTGGGGCTGGACGGAGAGTTAAAGCCGGTGAGAGGGATCCTGTCTTTGGTTCTGGAGGCCAAAGCCCAGGGCTGGAATCGGTGTTTTCTGCCCAGGGAGAATGTCAGAGAGGGGCAGGCCATTGGGGGGATACAGATCATCGGGATCTCCTCCTTGCGGGAGATGGCAGAGTACATGCGGGATCCGGATTCCATAGAGCGGCAGGAGGAAGTCTGGGGAGAGAGCGGTGAGGAACGGGAAGACTATCCAGTGGATTACCGGGAGGTACAGGGGCAGGTTCTGATGAAACGTGCGGCGGAGGTGGCGGCGGCCGGATACCACAATCTGCTATACATCGGTCCTGCGGGAACGGGGAAGAGCATGATCGCGGAGCGGATCCCCACCATCATGCCATCCTGCACCAGGCAGGAGCGTCTGGAGATATCAAAAGTTTACAGCATCTGCGGCCTTCTGCCCCAGAGTGGAGCGCTTTTAAGCAGAAGACCTTTTCGAAGTCCTCACCACTCCATTACAGGGGCGGCATTGGTGGGAGGCGGCAGAACCCCCATGCCGGGGGAGCTGTCCCTGGCATCAGGGGGCGTGCTGTTTCTGGACGAGTTTCCTGAGTTTTCCAAACACGTCATCGAGATGCTGCGCCAGCCTTTGGAGAGCCGCAAGGTGGTGCTGTCCAGAGTCAGCGGAAAGTACGAGTTTCCAGCCAGGTTTATCCTGGTGGCGGCCATGAATCCCTGTCCCTGCGGCTACTACCCGGACAGGAACCGGTGCCACTGTACTAGGCAGCAGGTACAAAATTATCTGGGGCGGATATCCGGGCCTATTCTGGACCGGATCGACATCTGCGTGGAGGCGGCTCCCATCAGCTTTGAAGAACTTCGGGGAAAAAGCTGTCAGGAGACTTCCGGGGATATCAGGAAGCGGGTGGAAAGAGCCAGAAAGATTCAGGCACAGCGGTTTGCGGGGATGGATATCCATTTTAACAGCGAGATGAACGGAGAGCACATCCGCAGATATTGCTGCCTGGAAAAAGAGGACGAACAGTTCTTTCGAAGCGTGTACCGGAATATGAATTTAAGTGCAAGGGCGTATACCAGGATCCTAAAAGTGGCCAGGACCATTGCGGATCTGGAAGGCAGGGAAGGGATCAGCCATGAGCATCTGTGCGAATCCATCAGCTACCGGAGTCTGGAGGAAAAATATTGGAACAGCTGACATTTGAGGACATGGGAAGAGACTTTGGGGCAGAAAAAGGATCCGGAGCGTGGACGGAGCGGGAGCGGCAGTATCTCTACTGGCTGTCCCAGGCTCCGGCTATAGGCGCCGTGACTATAAAGAAGCTGTGGGACAGATGCCGTTCCTTTGAGACTGTATATAATATGGAAGAAACAGCCTTAAGCCGTATGGGGCTTTTGAAACAGAACCAGGCGGCAGACCTTGGATCGTGGAAAAGCTGCCTGGGAAGATGCAGGGAGGAGTACGGGGTCCTGCAGGAGAAAGGCATCCGGCTTGTCACGTTTTTGGACGAGGAGTACCCTGGGCGGCTGAAGCCTTTGTACGACAGCCCGGCGGTTCTGTACGGGATCGGGCGCTTTCCGGATGAAGAGCGGCCCGCGGCAGCTATCGTGGGAGCCAGGGACTGCAGCCACTACGGCAGGGAGACGGCGGAGGCCTTAGGGAGAGTACTGGCAGAGGCCGGGATCCAGGTGATCAGCGGCATGGCCCTGGGGATCGACGGGGCAGGTCACAGAGGATGCCTGAAAGGCGGAGGAGACACCTACGCAGTCCTTGGCTGCGGCGTGGATATCTGCTATCCCAGAAATCATTTTTCCATGTATATGGAGATACCACAAAAAGGGGGAATTCTCTCCGAGTACAGGCCGGGCCAGCCCCCTATACCCGGCAATTTTCCCGCACGCAACCGGATCATCAGCGGTTTGTCGGATGTGATCGTGGTGGTGGAGGCCCGGGCGAAAAGCGGATCTCTGATCACGGTGGACTGCGGGTTAGAGCAGGGAAGGGAGATTTTCGCGGTACCCGGAAGAAACACGGACTCCTTGAGCCGGGGCTGTAATCGTCTGATCCGCCAGGGGGCGGGGATCGTCACCTGCCCCGAAGATATCCTGGATTTTTTTCAGATTCCCGTAAAGAAAACCGATGGAGTTGATGAAAAAAAGAAGAACGGACTTGCCAAGAAGGAAAAAATGGTGTATAGTTGCTTAGATTTACAACCTAAATATATTGACAGGATTGTAGAAGACAGCGGCCTGTCCCTGGGAGAGTGCCTGACACTTCTCCTGGAACTGGAACTTGGGGGACATATTATTCAGACAGCAGGTCACTATTACGCAAAAAAGCTGTAAAAAGGAGTCAATATGGCAAAATATTTAGTTATTGTGGAGTCGCCGGCAAAAGTGAAAACCATCAAGAAATTTTTGGGAGCTAATTATGAGGTGGACGCGTCCAACGGCCATGTCAGGGATCTGCCAAAAAGTCAGCTGGGGATCGATACCCAGGGCGACTATGAGCCAAAGTATATCACCATCAGGGGGAAGGGTGATATTCTGGCCAAGCTCCGCAAGGAAGTGAAAAAAGCCGATGTGGTCTATCTGGCCACTGACCCTGACCGGGAGGGGGAAGCCATTTCCTGGCATCTGATGAAGGCTTTGAAACTGGATGAGGAAAGTGAGAAAAAGGACAAGAAAGTTTACAGGATCAGTTTTAACGAGATTACGAAAAACGCGGTGAAAGCATCCCTAAAGACACCGAGAAAGCTGGACATGGACTTGGTGGACGCCCAGCAGACCAGAAGAATCTTAGACCGGATGGTGGGTTACAGCATCAGCCCTCTCTTGTGGGAAAAAGTAAAGAGAGGCTTAAGCGCCGGGCGGGTGCAGTCTGTGGCTCTTCGGATGATCTGCGACAGGGAGGAGGAGATCAATGCCTTTATTCCGGAGGAGTACTGGAACCTGGAGGCGGATCTTTTTCAGGAGGGAGGAAAAAAGCCGCTGACGGCAAAGTTCCACGGCTCTAAGGAGGGAAAGATGGTTATCCACACCAAGGAGGAGCTGGACGAGATCATGAAGGCTCTGGACCAGGCTTCCTATGTGGTCAGCGAGGTGAAGAACGGGGAGCGGGTAAAAAAAGCGCCTCTGCCATTTACCACCAGCACCTTGCAGCAGGAGGCCTCCAAGGCCCTGAATTTTTCAACCCAGAAGACCATGCGCCTTGCCCAGCAGCTGTATGAGGGCGTGGAGGTAAAGGGCCATGGCACCGTGGGCCTTATCACCTACCTGCGTACAGACTCCACCAGGGTGGCTGAGGAGGCTGACGCTGCGGCCAGAACATACATCGAGGCTAATTACGGCCAGGCTTATGTGGCCCAGGGAGAGGCAGCTAAAAAGAGCGGCGGAAAGATCCAGGATGCCCACGAGGCCATCCGTCCCACGGATATCATTCTTACTCCTGCCAAGGTCAAGGACTCTCTCCAGAGAGATCTGTTTCGCCTGTATCAGCTTATATGGAAGCGGTTTGCGGCCAGCCGGATGCAGTCGGCCAGATATGACACGGTATCCGTGAAAGTGGAGGCGGGAAAGGAGGGGGCAAAAAAGGGAGAGATCTACGAATTTACCCTGTCTGCCTCCAAGCTGGCCTTTGACGGGTTTATGTCCGTGTATGTCCAGGATGAGGAGAAGGAGGAGTCCAATTCCCTTCTGGGAAAGCTGGAGAAAGGCATGTCCTTAAAGCTGGGAAAGCTGAAGAACAGCCAGCACTTCACTCAGCCTCCGGCCCACTACACGGAGGCGTCCTTAGTGAAAGCCCTGGAGGAGCAGGGGATCGGGCGTCCCAGCACCTACGCCCCTACCATTACCACCATCATCGCCAGAAGGTATGTTGCCAAGGAGAACAAGAACCTGTATGTGACCGAGCTGGGGGAGGTGGTGAACCGCATCATGAAGGAGAACTTCCCCAGCATCGTGGATCTGCAGTTTACGGCCAACATGGAGTACCTTCTGGACCGGGTGGGAGACGGGACCGTGGAGTGGAAGACCGTGGTGCGGAATTTCTATCCGGATCTGGACGAGGCGGTGAAAAAGGCCAAGAAAGAGCTGGAGAGCGTTTCCATCGCCGACGAGGTTTCCGACGAGGTCTGCGAGCTGTGCGGCAGGAACATGGTGATCAAGTACGGCCCTCATGGAAAGTTTCTGGCCTGCCCCGGGTTTCCGGAGTGCAAAAATACAAAGCCCTATTTTGAGAAGACAGGGGTTCCATGTCCCAAGTGCGGCAAGGAGGTGGTCATCAAAAAGACCAAGAAGGGAAGGCGGTATTACGGATGTGAAAATAATCCAGAGTGTGATTTCATGTCCTGGCAGAAGCCTTCCAAGAAGGTCTGCCCCCAGTGCGGCAGCTATATGGTAGAGAAAGGGACAAAGCTTCTGTGCGGCAATGAACAGTGCGGATATTCGGAAAAGATGAAGAAAGAGGCTGACAAGGAGTGAACCTGACTTCCAGTCTGTCAAGATGTAAAAATTTAAAAAATAATTCGAAAATTTCCGATAAGTGTTGTTATTTTCCAACATATATGATACAATTTTCCTATTACTAGAGGCTTTAGGCTCTTTTTTGCGAGCAAGAAGGAGGATTGTAAAAATGAGTGTTCAGTTGCTGGATAAAACGAGAAAAATTGGGAAATTACTGCACAACAACAACTCCAATAAAGTCGTGTTTAATGATATCTGTCAGGTGCTCAGCGAGATCCTGGATTCTAATATTCTGGTGATCAGCAAGAAGGGAAAGGTCCTGGGCATCAGCGTCTGGCCAGGCGTGGATGAGATCGAGGAGTTGATCGATGACCAGCTGGGGGGATTTGTGGACAAGATGCTTAACGAGCGTCTTCTCAGCATTCTCTCCACCAAGGAGAACGTGAACCTGGCTACTCTGGGATTCGCAGAGGAGAACGTGAAGAAGTACCAGGCTATTATCACGCCCATTGACATCGCGGGGGAGCGGCTGGGGACGCTCTTCATCTACAAGATGGACAGCCAGTATGATATTGACGATATTATCCTAAGCGAGTACGGCACCACCGTGGTGGGGCTTGAGATGATGCGGTCTGTCAACGAGGAGAACGCCGAGGAGAGCAGGAAGATCCAGATCGTCAAGTCTGCCATCAGCACCTTGTCGTTCTCGGAGCTGGAGGCCATCACACACATTTTTGAGGAGCTGGAGGGCAATGAAGGGATACTGGTAGCCAGCAAGATCGCGGACAGGGTGGGGATCACCCGCTCGGTGATCGTCAACGCCCTGCGCAAGTTTGAGAGCGCGGGCGTCATTGAGTCCCGGTCGTCCGGTATGAAGGGGACTTATATTAAGGTGCTCAATGATGTTGTGTTTGACGAGCTAAAGCAGCTTAAAAATTCAGGCCACGGTTAAGGGCAAAAGGGAGAGTCCGAAAAAGCGGGCTCTCCTTTTTTCACGATTTGGCATTTTGGAAATAATTTTCCCACATTGGGCGGATATGGCTTGTTTGTCAACAATTTAACAGGAAAAAGCGGAGAAATAACGTCAGTTTTTGGTAAATTTTCAGTGATGTATCAATTTTTGTAATTGTAGAGAGTCGTGATTTATGGTATACTTGTCAAGATGACAGAAACTGTGGTTCTGTCAAGGGTTATCGAAAATGTAAAGAAAGAGGGTAGTGAGATGGGATTGGCTACATTTAAAGGCGGTATTCATCCATATGAGGGAAAAGAACTGTCCGAGAATCAGCCGATTGAAGTCCTAAAGCCGAAGGGGGATCTGGTGTATCCGCTGTCCCAGCACATCGGCGCGCCTGCAAAGCCTTTGGTGAAAAAGGGCGACCAGGTTCTGGTGGGACAGAAGATCGGGGAAGCCGGCGGTTTTGTATCGGCTCATGTCATCTGCTCTGTGTCCGGAACGGTAAAGGCCGTGGAACCCCGGCGCACGGCAGGCGGCAGCATGGTAAATTCCATTATCGTGGAAAATGACGGGGAGTACAAAACTGTCGAGGGAATAGGAAAGGACAGGGACTTTTCAAAGCTTTCCAAGGAAGAGATCCTTGGAATCGTGAAAGAAGCAGGCATCGTGGGACTTGGCGGGGCAGGGTTTCCTACCCATGTGAAGCTGGCGCCAAAGGATCCTGCAAAGATCGACTATGTGATCGTCAACGGCGCGGAGTGCGAGCCGTATCTTACCAGCGATTACCGGCTGATGCTGGAGGAGCCCGAGAAGATCATCTGCGGGCTGAAGGTGATCCTTAAGCTGTTTGACAACGCCAAAGGTGTGATCGGCATTGAGAACAATAAGCCGGAGGCTATCGCGAAGCTGACGGAGCTGGTGAAGAACGAGCCCAGGATCGAGGTGTGTCCTCTCAAGACAAAGTATCCCCAGGGCGGTGAGCGCACGCTCATCTACGCGGTTACTGGGAGAAAGGTTAATTCTTCCATGCTCCCGGCGGACGTAGGCTGTATCGTGGACAATGTGGACACGGTGCTTTCGGTGTATATGGCAGTGTGCAAGAGTACCCCTCTTATCAGGAAGATCATTACAGTCACCGGCGATGCCATCGCGAACCCGAAGAACTTCAGCGCCAGGCTGGGAACCTGTTACCAGGAGCTTGTAGACGCGGCAGGCGGCTTTAAGACAGAGCCCGAGAAAGTGATCTCCGGCGGACCTATGATGGGGCAGGCACTGTTTGACTTGACGATTCCCGTGTCAAAGACTTCATCCGCCCTCACCTGTCTGACCAAGGACCAGGTGGCTGAGATGGAGCCTACGGCCTGTATCCGCTGCGGCCGCTGCGTGTCCGCATGTCCTGAGTTTTTGGTTCCCCAGAAGCTGATGAGGGCAGCCAAGCGCCATGACCTGGAGCAGTTTGAGAAGTTAAACGGTATGGAGTGCGTGGAGTGCGGAAGCTGTTCCTGGGGATGTCCTGCCAGGCTGCAGCTGACCCAGGCATTTAAAGAGATGAGAGTGGCCGTCAGGGCCAGCAAAAAGAAAGCGTAGGAGGGGTGAAACATGAATAAATTACGGAACGTATCATCATCACCTCATGCAAGGGGCAATGTACTAACTCAGAATCTGATGTTTGATGTTGCCATTGCCATGGTTCCCGCGGCTGTGTATGGTGTGTATCAGTTCGGACTTAAAGCGCTGTGTATTCTGCTTGTGACCATGGCGGGCAGCGTGCTCAGCGAGTATGTGTATGAGAGCCTTATGGGCAAACCGATCACGGTTATGGACGGCAGCGCCCTGGTGACCGGCATGATCCTGGGACTTAACATGCCTCCGGAGATCCCGCTGTGGATCCCGTTTTTGGGCAGTATTTTTGCTATTATCGTGGTGAAGCAGCTCTACGGCGGCCTGGGGCAGAACTTTATGAATCCGGCTTTGGCGGCCAGATGTTTTCTTCTGATCTCATTTGCCAATCAGATGTCAGCCTTTAAGCTGGACGGCGTATCCGGAGCTACGCCTCTGTCTGTGCTGAAGAACGGCGGCAGGGTGGATGTGGCGGCCATGTTTGTGGGAAAGATCCCCGGAACCATCGGCGAGGTCTCCGTGGTGGCTCTGCTTATCGGGGCGGCTTACCTTCTGTACAGGAAGGTGATCACCATCCATATCCCGGCGGCCTACATCATTACCTTCGCCATCTTCGTGTTTATCTTCGGGGAGCAGGATCCAGGCTATGTTATGGCTCACATCTGCGGCGGCGGCCTGATCTTTGGAGCGTTCTTTATGGCGACTGATTATGTGACCAGCCCCATCACCCCTAAGGGGCGCATCGTGTTCGGTGTTCTTTTGGGGATTCTTACAGGGCTGTTTCGGTTGTTCGGCGGTTCGGCGGAGGGCGTATCCTATGCCATCATCATCAGCAACCTTTTGGTTCCGCTGATCGAGAAGGTGACCCTTCCCGTAGCGTTTGGAAAGGAGGGCAAAAAAGCATGAGTAAAGGCGGTTTTATGAAAGACGCCCTGATTTTATTTGCCATCACTCTAGTTGCCGGGGCGTGTCTGGGCGGCGCTTACGAGATAACAAAGGGGCCGATCCAGGCAGCGGAGCTGGCGGCAAAGGAGGATGCCTTCCGTACGGTTTTGGCGGACGCGGATTCGTTCCAGCTGGACGATTACTCGGCTGCTCTTGAGAAGGCCAACGGGGAGGTTGCCGGCCTTAGTTTCGGCAATGTGCAAGTGGATGAGTGTGCCACCGGCATGGACGGGTCCGGAAGTCCCATGGGGTATGTGGTGACTGCCACCTCCAAGGACGGTTACGGCGGCAATATCACTGTGTCCGTAGGTATCACGGCGGAGGGTGAAGTGAAGGGCATCGAGTTTCTGACCATCGGCGAGACGGCAGGCCTTGGCATGAACGCCACCACTCCCGAGTGGAAGGGGCAGTTTGCGGACAAGACAGTGGAGAGTTTCTCCGTCACAAAATCCGGCGCGTCGGCGGACAATGAGATTGACGCTATCGGCGGCGCCACCATCACATCGAACGCAGTTACTGGGGCGGTTAATTCGGCGCTCTACTTTGTAAATAACTGCGTGCTGCAGTAGGAGGTGGGAATCATGAATAAATGTATGGAACGTTTATATAACGGCATTATCAAGGAAAACCCGACCTTTGTTCTGATGCTGGGCATGTGTCCGACGCTGGCCACCACCACCACAGCGGTCAACGGCATGGGCATGGGGCTTACCACCACTGCCGTGCTGGTTTTTTCGAATCTTATTATTTCCTGTCTGCGCAAAATTATACCGGACAGGGTGCGTATTCCGGCTTATATTGTTATCGTGGCTTCGCTGGTGACTATTGTGCAGTTGCTTTTGCAGGCGTTTATCCCCAGCCTTAATGAGTCCCTGGGTATCTTCATTCCGCTGATCGTGGTGAACTGTATTATTTTGGGGCGGGCGGAGACCTACGCGGCCAAGAACGGTCCTGTGGAGTCTGCCTTTGACGGCATCGGCATGGGCTTAGGATTTACCCTGGGGCTGACCTGCATCGCTGTTTTTCGCGAGCTTCTGGGCGCGGGAACCGTGTTTGGCGTGACGGTTATACCGGAAGCCTACAAGATCACCATTTTCGGTTTGGCGCCGGGCGCGTTTTTCGTGCTGGCAGGACTGACCGCGCTGCAGAACAAGTTTAAGATGCCTTCCGCGACCAATGGCGCAGGGGGAGAGTCGGTTCTGGCCTGCGGCGGAAACTGCAGTCGCTGCAGCGGTTCCGCGTGCATGGCAAACCACGCCACTCTGGAGACCAGGCGGCTTCAGGCTGAGGAGGATGCCCTGGCGGCCAAGAAGGCGGCTGTGGCGCAGAAACAGGCGGAGCTTTCCGCTAAACTGGATAAGAAAGATTAAGGAGGGGCGTAGAGAATGAAAGAACTGATCTTAGTAATCGTAGGCGCTGCTCTGGTAAACAACATTATTCTGAGCCAGTTTCAGGGCCTGTGTCCGTTCCTCGGAGTATCCAAGAAGACGGACACAGCGGCAGGCATGGGGGCGGCGGTTATTTTCGTTATCACTCTGGCAAGCTTTGTTACCAGTATTATCTATAAGCTTGTGCTGGTGCCTCTTGATATCACCTACCTGCAGACCATTGCCTTTATCCTGGTGATCGCGGCTCTGGTTCAGTTTGTGGAGATGTTTTTGAAGAAGAGCATGCCTTCCCTGTACCAGGCTTTGGGTGTGTTTCTGCCTCTGATCACCACCAACTGCGCGGTTTTAGGAGCGGCTCTGACCAATGTGCAGAAGGAGTACAACATCCTGTTCAGCGTTTTTAACGGTCTGGGAACAGCCATCGGTTTTACCCTGGCTATCGTGCTTTTGGCAAGTATCCGCGAGAGCATTGAAGATAATGATATCCCTGTTAATTTTAAAGGCTCCCCAATCGTCCTGATCACATCAGGCCTTATGGCTATTGCGTTTATGGGATTTGCCGGGCTTATCTAAGAAAGAGGAGGCAGCATAATATGATGGGTTTGCTTTTGGCAGCCGGCGTCATCGGCGCGATCGGTATCATTATCGGTGTACTGCTGGGGGTTGCCAGTGAGAAGTTTAAGGTTGAGGTTGATGAGAGAGAGATCCTGGTGCGGGCGGAGCTTCCGGGCAACAACTGCGGCGGCTGCGGATTTCCGGGCTGCGACGGCCTGGCTAACGCCATCGCCGCCGGGACCGCGCCGGTAAGCGGATGCCCTGTGGGCGGTCCTGTGGTGGCTGAGAAGATTGCGGCCATCATGGGCGTGGAGAGCGGAGGCGCTGTGAAGAAGGTTGCCTTTGTAAAGTGCAAGGGAACCTGCGATAAGACCAGGGTTCAGTATAATTATTTCGGCATGGACGACTGCCGCAAGGTTTCCGTGGTGCCGGGAGGCGGGGAGAAGGCCTGCGTCTACGGGTGTATGGGTTACGGCTCCTGCGTGAAGGCCTGCGAGTTTGACGCCATCCATGTGGTGGACGGCGTGGCTGTGGTGGATAAGGAGAAGTGCGTGGCCTGCGGCAAGTGTGTGCAGGCATGTCCCAACCATCTGATCGAGCTGGTGCCTTACGACGCCAAGCATCTGGTGCAGTGTTCTTCCCACGACAAGGGCAAGGATGTGAAGGCCAAATGCGACGCCGGGTGTATCGGCTGTACGCTGTGTACCAAGCAGTGCGAGTTTGACGCCATCCACATGGACAACAATGTGGCTGTGATCGATTATGAGAAGTGTACCAACTGCGGGAAATGCGCGCAGAAGTGTCCGGTGAAGGTGATTCTGTAGAATTCGTTTGGAAGCCGGAGGCGGGATAAAAAGAAGAGCGGAGGCCTGTGATGAATGGGCTTCCGCTTGTTTTGTGTGTGTGGTAATGGGTTTGGGTGTATTTGTATTCGGGGCGCCACTATGACGTCGCTTTGCAGACGCACACCTGACGCAGATATCAAGCACTATTACTCAGTTATTAATGCAACGATGTACTAGTCTGTCTCTTCCTGGCCTACGATCTTGGCGATCATCATGTTTGGGAGACAGACGATCATCTCGCCGGAGCGGCTGATCTTGCCCTGGTGGATACACACCTTGTCCGGACATGTGGCGTCGGATATCCAGGCCTGGCCGTTTTCGATGATCAGGGTGTTGCTGCCGTTGTGGAAGCCCTGAATGACGTACTCCCCGTCTTTGCTTACGTCGATCTCCTGGGAGACTACGCCGTCTACGGATACTTCCACGACGATGGCCGGGGCGCGGTTTGCGATGCGGTTGCCGATGTAAAGGCCGGCGGCCAGGATGAGGATAGCGGCGGCCAGAAGGATGTCGCGTAGGGCTGATTTATCTTTCATGTGGGGTGGCTCCTTTTTTTGATTTTTTTGTGCAGTATTTTGGTTGGGATGAGGCGTATGCTTGCCCAAGTTCGTTCACGGGCTTCGCCCTATGAAAAAAGACAGAAAGGAATTTTCTTATATGCAAAAGCGAGCTTAACGAAAATTCCTTTCTGCCTTTTTTCGCACTGCTCATTGCTTACGTGGACATTATACCACAAGCTTTAAAAAAGGGAAGAGGGGAAAATCACTTAAGGAAAATGTAAAACTAAGTAAGAAGTTTGCACCTTGTATTTTGTGGAAAAAAAGGTATAATGAGTCAACATACTGCTAAAATATAGGGCAGGGGATAAGATGTCAGATGATTTTTGCAGATGATGTGTCTTTGGAGGTGTTCTGAGTTTGGAGGATGGATCCCCAGGACGCGGAAGTGATTGGAGGTTATGAGATGAAGTTTATGGATCGTGTAAAGAGGAACCTTGCGTGGTCAGGAGTGATGATGGCAGCGGTTTTGGGCGTGTCGGCGGCTGGCGGCAGTGTGGTTTGGGGGGCGGCGAGAACGGCTGTCCAGGCTGACGTGGCCACGGCGGCGGGGACAGTCCAGGTTGTGGCTCCTACGGAGCGGGGGACTTTGACATGTACTGCGGATAAGACGAATGTGAACATTACGGGAGCTGTGTCCGGGGCGGTTTCGGATCCGGCGGTGTATGATAATTACTGGTATCTCTTTGAGATGCAGCCCTATGAGGATGAGCTTGGGGCCAGGACCGATTACGCGGCCTGGTGGACCAAGGGAGACGCCATCTCCTGCAGTCTGCCTCTGGGATTCGGGACCAGCTCGGATAAGCTGTACTCCAAGTTTGTGCTGGCGGTTTTTGACGGGAGTAAGTATCATGCCATCAGCGAGCCGACTTATATCACTAACCCGGAGGTGTTGGCGAAGAATACGGGAGAATATAAGAAGCCTTCCACGAAAAAAGGGCTGCTTCTGGACGGAGGCATGACTTCGGACGCCATGGAGCTTGGAGTGAAGCACACTACCATCAACATTGCGTTCCACCACCTTCTGGGGGAGGGGATTGATTATCAGTACGATGGGAAGACTTACCACTTTAACAAAGGGGTGGTGGCGGAGTACGACCGGGTCGTGGAGTATATGTCCAACAAGGATCTGATGGTGACGGCCATTATCTTAAACGGATGGAATGACAATACGCCCCAGCTGTTTTTACCGGGAGTGACCAAGAATTCAAAGGCTTACTATTACAGCTTTAACGGTTCCACGGCAGAGGGAGTGGAGACCATCAAAGCCATTGCCTCGTTTCTGGCGGAGCGGTATTCAGGTACTCAGGGAAAGGGCAAGATCTCTAATTGGATCATTGGCAATGAGATCAACAACAATGAGATATGGAATTATGCGGGACAGAAGGATCTAAACACCTATGTGCGGGAATATATGAAGGCGTTTCGGGTGTTTTACACGGCCATTAAGAGTGTCAACAGCAATGACAGGCTGTTTTTTTCCACAGACTTTAACTGGACGGACCCGGAGGCATCCCAGGTAAAATACGGGGCCAGGAATGTGATCGACGCATTTGGGGCGGTAGTCAAAGCCGGGGGAGATATCAGCTGGAACCTGTCCTACCATCCGTACCCGGATCCGCTGGTGGAGCCGGAGTTCTGGAATGACGGGGAGAATGGGCGAGCCATCGACAGCGTGGATACCCGGATCCTTAATTTTAACAATCTCCATATTCTCACGGATTATCTCCAGCGCCAGGAGCTGCGGGCTCCGGACGGAACCGTGAGACATGTGATCTTGTCGGAGCAGGGATTCACCTCCCAGAGCGCCACCAGAGGCAATGTGGAGAAGATCCAGGCGGCGGCCATGGCCTACGCCTACTACATTGCGGACAGCAACCCCTACATTGACGCCATTATCATGAACCGTCAGGTGGACAATATTGACGAGACCAACACTTCCGTGGCATTGGGGCTGTGGAGATGCGATATGTCCACCCCCGGGGTGGTGAAGGCCACCATGAGAAAGCCAGTGTGGACCGTGTTTCGGGTTATTGACCGGAAGGATTCTCTGGAGTACACGGAGTTTGCCAAGGAGATTATCGGAATCGAGAAGTGGTCTGACGTGATTCCCAACTTCAGATGGAAAAAATATGAGAAGTGATAAAACCGATTGAAGTGTCTTAAGAAATATGTTAGAATATACTCCAGTGATATGGCTGTCAGCTTTGACGGCCGCCGAGAACTTCCCTGCAGACCTGCCTAACGATGCGGGGATATCCGGGCGCAGACTTCGTGGATATTTAGGGATGGCTGTGTGTCGGGATCTTGGCAGCCGCTCGATAAAAAACACAGGAGGAGTATAATAATGACACAAAAACAAAAGGGGTATGTTGGCCTGGGGGTTATGCTGGCTTTGGGGGTCGGCACCGTGTTCGGTTCCGATTCTCTTTATAAAGCCATTGATGTCATGTCTAGAGAAAAGGTAGATTATACGCCGGGGACATATGTGGGAAGCGCCCAGGGTTTTGGCGGTGAGGTGGTCGCCACAGTCACAGTGGGGGCGGCCGGGATCGAGAGCGTGGATCTGGCCGGAGCAGGCGAGACGCCTGGGATCGGCGCGGCGGCTTTGGAGCAGCTGCCGGCGGCGTTTGTGGAGAGCAATTCTTCCGTGGTAGACGCGGTGGCAGGGGCTACCATCAGCAGCCAGGCCGCTATGGATGCGGTGCAGCAGGCATTAGACCAGGCGTCAGGCAAGATTGATGTCATTGAGAGGGAGGCAGCGCCCGAGGCGGAGACGGAAGCCGAGAAGAAGGAGCCTGCGGCAGACGTAAATTATGCTCCCGGAACCTATGAGGGAAGCGCCAAAGGCTTTGGCGGCGACGTGACAGCCACAGTGGTGATCGGAGATGCTGGAATTGAGTCCGTGGAACTGAAAGGGGATGGTGAGACTCCGGAGCTTGGCGGAGAAGCCCTTAAGAAGTTAGGTCCGGCCTTTGTGGAGGCAGGTTCTGCCGACGTGGACGCGGTGGCAGGCTGTACCGTTAGCAGCCAGGCTGCTATGAAGGCGGTTCAAGCGGCTCTTGATCAGGCGGCAGGCGGTGAGGCGGCTGACGAGAAGAAGGATGACGCGGACGCGGGAAAGAGCAGCGCTCCGGTAAGCCTTAAGCCCGGAACTTACGAGGGAAGCGCCAAGGGCTTTGGCGGCGATGTGACAGCCACGGTTGTGGTAGGCGATAAAGGAATTGAGTCCGTGGAACTGAAAGGGGACGGCGAGACTCCGGAGCTTGGCGGGGAAGCCCTTAAGAAATTAGGTCCGGCCTTTGTGGAGGCAGGCTCCGCCGATGTGGACGGGGTAGCGGGCTGTACCGTCACCAGCGAGGCGGCGAAGAAAGCCGTGGCGGCTGCTTTGGAAGGAGCAGAAGGCGGCGAGGCGGCCCAGGCCAGCGCCCAGAGTGATTCGGGAAGCTTAAAAGCCGGAACCTATGAGGGAAGCGCCAAGGGCTTTGGCGGTGATGTGACAGCCACGGTTGTGGTAGGCGATAAAGGAATTGAGTCCGTGGAACTGAAAGGGGACGGCGAGACTCCGGAGCTTGGCGGGGAAGCTATTAAGAAATTAGGTCCGGCCTTTGTGGAGGCAGGTTCCGCCGATGTGGACGGAGTAGCGGGCTGCACCGTCACCAGCGAGGCGGCAAAGAAAGCCGTGGCGGCTGCCCTGGAGAGCGCCAAAGGCGGCGATGGGGCCCAGGCCGGCGCCCAGAGCGATTCAGCAAGCTTTAAGCCCGGAACCTATGAGGGAAGCGCCAAAGGCTTTGGCGGCGACGTGACGGCCACGGTTGTGGTAGGCGATACGGGCATTGAGTCCGTAGAGCTTAACGGATCCGGCGAGACCCCGGAGCTTGGCGGGGAGGCCTTAAAGAAGCTGGGTCCGGCCTTCGCGGAGGCAGGTTCTGCCGACGTGGACGGGGTAGCGGGGTGTACCGTTACCAGCGAAGCGGCGAAGAAGGCAGTGCAGGCCGCTCTTGACCAGGCAAAATAATGAGAAAGAGCAAGGGGAGCAGGCAGATTACTGCCTGCTCCTTTGTTACAGAGAGGTGACATATGAAAGCAAACAGGACGGGGAGGCTGGTGGCCACATACGGGATGCTCATCAGTCTGGCGTTTATCTTCAGCTATCTGGAAGCCATCATTCCCATTCCGGTTCCCATTCCCGGCGTGAAACTGGGACTGGCTAATCTGGTGACCATTGTGGGTCTGTATACCGTAGGGGTTAAGGGGACCGTGGCGGTTTCTCTGATCCGCATCGTGCTGGTGGGCTGCACTTTTGGCAATCTGTTCAGCATGGTGTACGGTCTTGCGGGAGGCGCGCTGAGCCTGATCCTTATGATCTTATTCCGAAAGACCAACTGGTTCAGCCAGATCGGAGTCAGCATCATCGGAGGGATCGGGCACAATATCGGGCAGCTTACTGTGGCGGCCCTGGTGACGGAGACAGCCGGGGTTTTCTATTATCTGCCATTTCTCATGGCGGCGGGAGTAGTGGCCGGCGGAGTGATCGGGCTGCTGGGGGGACTTGTGACAGAGCGGATCCGGAAGTTTGTGGGTAAGATGCCCAACTAGTACATCGTTGCATTAATAACTGAGTAATAGTGCTTGATATCTGCGTCAGGTGTGCGTCTGCGAAGCGACGGTGTAGTGGACCCTACATCTAGCTTCGCAGACATGCTCCTGGCGTAGAGAGCGAGTACTATTGCTTAGGAATTAATGCAACGATGTACTAGGGGATGGGATGTGAGCAAAGGGGCGAGGGTAGTCATAATGCCAGTCAGAGAAGGAGAGATGTCCCGTCCGGGTTCAGATATTCACTCAACAATTTTCCCCTTTTTGCGCAAGGGAATCCTTTTTAAGGCTCTGGGAAAGAGACCATAACAAAAGTGATAGATTTTCTATGTTTTTTTCTCCGAAAATATATTATAATGGAACAGAGCGGAAAAAACATATGATTGGAGATGGGTAAAGATGGTATACGAAGCGATCAGCAAGCTGGTACGATACGGATTGGACACAGGACTTATTACGGAGGTGGACAGGATCTACGCTACGAACCAGATCCTGGATGTGCTGCGCATGGACGAGTATGAGGAGACGGATCCTGGAAGGGAGCCTGTGGATCTGGAGGCGGTGTTAAAGGAGCTGATGGATTACGCCCATGAGACGGGAGTGATGCCGGAGGACAACATTACTTATCGGGATCTTTTTGACACGAGGCTTATGAACTGCCTTATGCCAAGGCCGGTGGAGGTGGTTCACGCGTTCTGGAAGAAGTACCAGGAGTCGCCCAAGGCGGCCACCGATTATTTTTATAAATTAAGCCAGGATTCTGACTACATTCGCAGATACCGGGTGTGCAAGGACATGAAGTGGGTGGCGGCCTCAAAGTACGGGGATCTGGATATCACCATCAACCTGTCAAAGCCTGAGAAGGACCCAAAGGCCATCGCCGCCGCTAAATTGGCTAAGCAGAGCGGGTATCCCAAGTGCCTTCTGTGCATGGAAAATGTGGGCTATGCAGGCAGGGCCAATCATCCGGCCAGAAACAACCACCGGATCATCCCCATTACCATCAATGACAGCCCGTGGGGGTTCCAGTATTCTCCGTATGTGTATTACAATGAGCACTGCATCGTGTTTAATGGGCGGCATGTTCCTATGAAGATCGAGAAGGCTACATTTATCAAGCTGTTTGATTTTGTGGAGCTGTTCCCTCACTATTTCCTGGGGTCCAACGCGGATCTTCCCATTGTGGGCGGCTCTATCTTAAGCCACGACCATTTCCAGGGAGGCCATTACACCTTTGCCATGGCGAAAGCTCCCATGGAGAGAAAGTTTAAGAAGAGGGAGTTTGAGGACGTGGAGGTGGGGATCGTGTACTGGCCCATGTCCGTGATCCGTTTAAGGACAAAGGACAGCGACAGGCTGGCGGAGCTGGGGGAGATCATCCTGAAGGCCTGGAGAGGATACACGGATGAGGAGGCATTTATCTTTGCCGAGACGGACGGGGAGCCTCACAATACCATCACGCCTATTGCCAGGAAAAACGGAGCGTTCTTTGAGCTGGATCTGGTGCTGCGCAATAATCTTACTACGGAGGAGTTTCCTCTGGGCGTGTATCATCCCCACCAGGAACTGCACCATATCAAGAAGGAGAATATCGGTCTCATCGAGGTCATGGGCCTGGCGGTTCTGCCATCCAGACTGCGGGAGGAGCTGGCTCTTCTGGGAGAGTATATCGTGGAAGGAAAGGCCATCGGGGAGAATGAGACCATTGCAAAACATGAGCAGTGGGTGAAGGAATTCCTTCCAAAGTATGACGCGGTGACAAAGGAGAACGTGCAGGAGATCTTAAAGGCTGAGGTTGGACTGGTATTTGAGCGGGTATTGGAGGACTCCGGAGTCTATAAGTGTACGGATGAGGGGCGGATGTTCTTTGAGCGCTTCTTGAGGAAGGCTGGGTTTGAGAGAGCGTAGATGTATCTGGAGGGGCAATATGATAAAAGCAGTGATATTTGACATGGACGGCCTGATGATCGACAGCGAAAGGGTCACCTATGAGGGATATGTAAAGGAATGCGGGAAACTGGGATATGTGATGGAGGAGGACTTCTACAAAGAGGTTCTGGGCCATACTGTGCCGGAAGTATATGAGAAATTCCTGGGCAGGTATGGGAATGATTTTCCCATGGATGACGTGGTGAAAAACGTGCATCAGTATATGGACGATCTGTTTGTGGAGGAAGGGGTTCCGGTGAAGAGGGGACTTAGAGAGCTGCTCCGCTATCTGAAAGCTCATGGGTATAAGACTGTGGTGGCTACCTCCAGCGGACGGGAGCGGGTGGACAGGATCCTTTCCATGGCGGGACTGGAAGAATATTTTGATGATTCTATCTGCGGGGATGAGGTGACAATCGGAAAGCCGAATCCGGAAGTATTTCTCAAAGCCTGTGAGAAAGCGGGGACGGCTCCGGAGGAAGCTCTTGTGCTGGAAGATTCGGAGGCGGGGATAAGCGCGGCTTTTGCGGCAGGTATCCCTGTGGTCTGCGTTCCGGATATGAAATACCCGGAAAAGGAATTTGTAAAGAAGGCAGGATGGATCGTGGAGTCGCTTCATG
This sequence comes from uncultured Hungatella sp., assembly GCA_910588505.1. Taxonomy (GTDB): domain Bacteria; phylum Bacillota; class Clostridia; order Lachnospirales; family Lachnospiraceae; genus UBA3402. The sequence goes on from CAJUPQ010000043.1 coordinate 27,376, forward strand.
TGGTGTTGGAGATGTTTGAAAAAGATCAGTTTAAAAATAGTTGAGTTCCGCAGGCGAAAAGGCTATAATGGTTTAAGAGGCAACACGATAGGAAGAGAGATAAAGGAGACCTAAGCCATGAACTACTATGAAGAAGCGTTGAGACTGCATGAAGAACACAGGGGTAAGATCCAGGTGACCAGCAAGGTAAAGCTTGAGGACCGGGACGATTTAAGTATTGCCTATACTCCCGGGGTGGCCCAGCCGTGCAAGGAGATCTTTAAGGATAAGCGAAATGTCTACCGCTACACGGCAAAGAGCAACCTGGTGGGCGTGGTGTCGGACGGCACGGCTGTCCTCGGACTGGGGGATATCGGAGCGGAGGCGGCGATTCCTGTTATGGAGGGCAAGGCCGTCCTGTTTAAGCAGTTCGGAGGGGTGGATGCGTTTCCCGTATGTCTGGACACCAAGGACACGGAGGAGATCATCACAGCGGTGAAGCAGATCGCGCCGGTGTTTGGAGGGATTAATCTGGAGGATATCGCGTCTCCAAAGTGCTTTGAGGTGGAGAGGCGGCTGGAGGAGGAACTGGACATCCCTGTGTTCCACGATGACCAGCACGGGACAGCCATTGTGGTGACTGCAGCTCTTTTGAACGCTCTGAAGGTAGTTGGGAAGAATATTGCGGATGTGCGGGTTGTGGTCAACGGGCCGGGGGCAGCGGGGACTGCCATCATAAAGATGATGATGACTGCAGGGGTAAAGCACATTATTGCCTGTGATGAGAACGGGATCCTGTACAAGGACCGGGGCGTGGGGATCGTGGACCATAAGAAAATGCTGTGCGGCATCACCAACCTGGAGGACAGAAGGGGAGGTCTGGCGGATGCCCTCAAGGGGGCGGACGTGTTTGTAGGCGTTTCCGTGGGAGGAGCCTTGAAATCGGAGATGATAGAAGCCATGAATCCGGATCCCGTGGTGTTTGCCATGGCCAATCCGGTGCCGGAGATCATGTACGATGAGGCCATGGCTGCCGGCGTGAAGGTTATGGGAACCGGGCGCTCGGATTTTCCGAATCAGATCAACAATGTGCTGGCGTTTCCGGGGATATTCCGGGGAGCTCTGGACGCGGGGGCCAGGGATATCAATTATGAGATGAAGCTGGCGGCGGCCAGGGCCATCGCCGAGCTGGTGGAGCCTGAAAAGCTGTGTCCGGAGTATATCATCCCCTCGGCTCTGGACCCAAGAGTGGCAGAGCATGTGGCCAAACGGG
>CAJUPQ010000044.1 GCA_910588505.1 uncultured Hungatella sp.
CACATCTGTCAGAAAGCAATTTTCAAACACGCTCTAGTACATCGTTGCATTAATTTCTAGCATTTTCGGCGGCTGTTTTCGCGGCGGAAGGGCACAAAGGCAGCGCCTGGGACAGGACGCGAAACAGCCGACAGGACAGGAGAGTAAAAGAATGAAGTGGCATAAATTTACGCTGACCACCACCACTGCCGCGGTGGATCTGGTCAGCTGCATGTTTGACGAGATCGGCATTGAGGGCATCGAGATTGAGGATAAGGTTCCCCTGACAGAGGCGGAGACCAAGGGTATGTTTATCGACATTCTGCCGGACATGGGGCCTGACGACGGGGTGGCCAGGGTTAGCTTCTATCTGGAGGATGTGTCAGATCTGGACCGCATCATGAAGGAGATTGAGGATGGGCTTGACGAAATCAGCCGGTTTGTGGACGTGGGAGCCAGGACCATGGAGGCGTCGGAGACGGAGGATAAGGACTGGATCAACAACTGGAAGCAGTATTTTAAACCCTTTGTTGTGGACGATATTTTGATTAAGCCTACCTGGGAGCCGGTGCCAGAGGGGCATGAGGACAAGCTTCTAATCCAGATTGACCCGGGGACGGCCTTCGGAACGGGGCAGCATGAGACCACCCAGCTGTGTATCCGTCAGCTGCGAAAGTACGCGGCGGACGGGGCTAAGGTTCTGGACGTGGGGACGGGAAGCGGCATCCTGGGTATCGCGGCCTTAAAACTGGGGGCCGGCCAGGTCTTCGGAACGGACCTGGACGAGAACGCCATCGCGGCCGTAAAGGAGAATCTTGAGGCAAACGGTATCGGAGCGGAAAAGTTCCGGGTGGTTCAGGGAAATATTATTGAAGACAAGGAAGTTCAGGACATGGCCGGGTACGGATGCTATGATGTGGCAGTGGCCAATATCCTGGCACCGGTGATCATCTTTTTGCAGGAGGAGATTCCCGTCCACTTAAAGAAGGGCGGCATCTTTATCACTTCCGGCATCATCAACACCAAGGAGGAGGACGTGAAGAGGGCCCTTGCCTCCAACCGGGAGCTGGAGATCATTGAGACCACATATCAGGGGGAATGGGTGTCCATTACCGCCAGAAAGCTGTAGGTAAAGCAGTGTACCGTTTTTTTGTTGAGGAAGGACAGATCGAACAGGGTGAAGCCGTCATCACGGGAGGCGATGTAAACCACATCCGCAACGTGCTGAGGATGAGGCCGGGGGATAAGGTGATGGTCAGCGACGGGAAGGAGCGGGACTACTGCTGCCGGCTTAAGGAGATTGGCTGCGACAGGGTGATTGCGGATATTTTAGAGGAGAAACCTGCAGAGACAGAGCTGCCTGCCAGGCTTTATCTGTTCCAGGGACTTCCCAAGAGCGACAAGATGGAGCTGATCATCCAGAAGGCGGTGGAGCTGGGTGTGTACCAGGTGATCCCGGTAGTTACCCGGCGGGCGGTGGTGAAGCTGGATGAGAAGAAGGAAGAGGCAAAAGTCAGGCGGTGGAACAAAATCGCCGAGAGCGCGGCCAAACAGTCGGGCAGAAGCGTGATCCCCCAGGTGACGGTGGTGATGTCTTTTAAGGAGGCGCTGACTTTTGCCGGCGGGTTTGAGGTAAAGGTGATCCCTTTTGAACACGCCAGGGGAATGGACGGGACGCGGCAGGAGTTTGGACGTATCGGTCCCGGCATGGATGTGGGGATCTTTATCGGCCCGGAGGGCGGATTTGAGGATGAGGAGATCGCCTTGGCCGCGTCCGCAGGCGTCAGGGCCGTCTCCCTTGGAAGGCGGATCCTTCGGACGGAGACGGCGGGGCTGATGGTGATGTCGGTGATCGGGTATCTGCTGGAGACCAGATAGTGAGGCTGATACATCGTTGACTGACGACAACGTGGCAGATGGCAAAATAGGCGGTGCTGAAAGTGTGATTACTGACCGGATGGAGCCTGGGCGGTTAGACGGCATCCCCTGCAGGATTAAAGAAGTTTGGCAAGGATAAGAGGAAGTTGACAATGGAAGCGTATTTTGACAATTCAGCCACCACAAAGGTGTTTGACTGTGTAAAAGATATTGTGGTGAAAACCATGACGGAGGATTACGGAAATGCCGCGTCCAGGCACATAAAGGGTGTGGAGGCGGAGCGGTATATCCGGGAGGCCAGAAGCGTTATCGCCAAATCCTTAAAGGTACAGGACAAGGAGATCGTGTTTACCTCCGGCGGCTCCGAGTCCAACAACATGGCCCTCATCGGAGGGGCTATGGCAAACCGCCGCAGAGGCGGCCACATCATCAGCACCAATGTGGAGCATTCGTCGGTGTACAATACTCTGGGCTTTCTTGGAGAGCAGGGGTTTGAGATCACCTACCTGCCGGTGGACGGCCACGGGCACATCAGCCTGTCTCAGCTGAAGGACAGCCTGCGAAAGGACACCATCCTGGTGTCGGTGATGTATGTGAACAATGAGGTGGGCTCCGTGGAGCCGGTGGAGGAGATTGGGAAGGTCATAAAGGAATGCCGGCCTCAGGCTTTGTTCCATGTGGATGCAATCCAGGCCTACGGAAAGTATGAGATACGGCCAAAGCGCCAGGGCATTGATCTGCTCAGCGTCAGCGGCCACAAACTTCACGGGCCAAAGGGTGTGGGATTTCTGTATATAGACGAGAAGGCGAAGGTGAGGCCTTTGATATATGGCGGCGGCCAGCAGAAAGGCATGCGGTCTGGTACGGAGAACGTGCCTGGGGTGGCGGGACTGGGGGCTGCTGTCCGGGAGATTTACAGGGACCATCAGAGCAAGGTGGATTACCTGTACGGACTGAAAGCCCACTTTATGGAACGGCTTGGGGAGGTGGAGGGCTGTGTGATCAACAGCCGGCCAGGGCGGGAGAGCGCCCCCCAGATCGTCAATGTCAGCTTTGAGGGGATCCGCAGCGAGGTGCTTCTCCACGCCCTGGAGGAGAGGGGGATTTACGTGTCCTCCGGTTCGGCCTGCTCCAGCAATCACCCCGGGCTCAGCGGGACGCTGAAAGGGATCGGGGTGCGGCCGGAGCTTTTGGACGCCACTCTGCGGTTCAGCTTCGGACTGTTTAATAAGAAGGAAGAGATCGACTACGCCATTGAGGTCTTGAAGGAGCTTTTGCCGGTGCTTCGCAGATACCGGAGAGGGTAGGAGAAAGGTTAAAGATTAGGAAGAGAGGACGGCAAAAAGAGCAGATGATGTTGTATCAGTCATTTTTGATTAAGTACGCGGAGATCGGTACCAAAGGGAAGAATCGGTATCTGTTTGAGGATGCCCTGATGAAGCAGATACGCCACGCCTTAAAGGAGGTGGACGGCGCCTTTGCGGTGACCAAGGAGTTTGGCCGCATCTATGTGGAGGCAAAGGGGGAGTACGATTTTGAGGACACTGTGGCAGCGCTTGGGCGGGTATTCGGCATTGCCTGGATCTGCCCCATGTTTCAGATCGAGGAGAAGGATTTTGACAACCTGAAAAAGGAGGTTGTGGCTTATATGGACCGGGTGTACCCAGACAAGAATCTGACGTTTAAAGTGGACTCCCGCAGGGCGGACAAAAAGTATCCGGTGCCGTCGGAGCAGATGAACCGGGATCTGGGGGAGGCGGTGTTAAACGCGTTTCCTCAGATGAAGGTGGATGTACACCATCCCCAGGTGATGCTCCACGTCGAAGTGCGGAATATGGTGAACATCTATTCCCGGATGATCCCCGGGCCCGGCGGGATGCCGGTGGGGACCAACGGCAGGGCCATGCTGCTTCTGTCAGGAGGCATCGACAGCCCGGTGGCCGGGTATATGACAGCCAAAAGGGGCGTCAAGGTGGAGGCGGTTTATTTCCACGCGCCGCCCTACACCAGTGAGAGGGCAAAACAGAAGGTGGTGGATCTGGCCAGGCTGGTGTCCAGGTATTCCGGCCCCATGAGGCTTCATGTGGTGAATTTTACGGATATCCAGCTGTATATCTATGACCAGTGCCCCCATGAGGAGCTGACCATCATCATGCGGCGGTATATGATGCGGATCGCGGAGATGATCGGGAAGGAGTCGGAGTGCCTGGCGCTTATTACGGGGGAGAGTATCGGGCAGGTGGCCTCCCAGACGGTCCAGTCTCTGGCTGCCACCAATGAGGTATGTACCATGCCGGTGTTTCGGCCGGTTATCGGCTTTGACAAGCAGGAGATCGTGGATATCGCGGAGAAGATCGGGACCTATGAGACTTCCATCGAGCCTTTTGAAGACTGCTGCACCATATTTGTGGCAAAGCATCCGGTGACAAAGCCCAATGTGAAGATGATCCGGCGGTCAGAGGAGAAGCTGGCAGAGAAGATCGACGACATGGTGAGAACGGCTGTGGACACGAGGGAGATCCTAGAGCGTGTTTGAAAATTCATTCCCGCCAGATGCGCGCCCCACTTCGCGGTATATTTGAGCCAAATTCAGGTTACATAGCCCGCTATGCGCCCTTCATTTGGCTCAAATTATCGGTGTCATCTGTGCGTCTGCGAAGCGACGGCACAGTGGTGCCTACGTCTAGCTTTGCAGACGTGCAGAGGGCGCTGATAGTGAGTGATTTATTCAGCGGACTTTAGGCAAGACTGTACTAGTGTGCAGCTGCGAGACGGGGCTGGGGGGAATGTGATCTTGACGGAAGGTTACAGGTAAGATTATGCCTCCCAATGGGAAAGTGAAGGTGGAAAGACGTGGGGAAAGGGTGAAAAAGGGCTGGAATGTGAAATTCCAGCCCTGATGCTTACATTCAGCGGATGATATAGGGGGAGAGGACGCCTAAGATCTCCTCCACGCTGGCCTCACTCTCTGTGTGGATGTTCAGATCAATGGGTTTGGAAAGGTCCAGACTGAAGATGCCCATGATGGATTTGGCGTCGATTACATATCTGCCGGATACCAAGTCGAAATCTACATCAAACTTTGTCAGGTCGTTGACAAAGGATTTTACTTTATCAATGGAATTTAATGAAATACGTACTGTTTTCATGGAAAACCTCCTTAAGTGTTAATGATCTATGTAAATAGTACAGAAATGAGAGGGAAAAGTCAATAGTTAGTTTGCCGAAAGGGAGGAATTTTATGAGGAAAGCAGCCCTGCGCAATCTGGGATGTAAAGTGAATTTTTATGAGACGGAGGCTATGACCCAGCTTCTGGAGGAGGCCGGGTATGAGATCGTGGATTTTGAGGACATGGCGGATGTTTATGTGGTCAACACTTGTTCCGTGACCAATATTGCGGACCGGAAGTCCAGGCAGATGCTCCACCGGGCAAAGAGGAGAAATCACGACAGCGTGGTGGTGGCTGTGGGGTGTTACGCGCAGGCGGCGGGAGACAGGCTGAAAGAGGACTGGGCCGTGGACATCATTGTGGGGAATGACCGGAAGACAGAACTTGTAAAGATCCTAGAGGAGTATTTCGGAGGCAGGGAGTTAAAGAGGGAGGAGTATCTCATTGATATCAGCAGGGCAAAAGAGTATGAGCGGCTGGGGATCAAAAGGGGATCGGAGCATACCAGGGCGTTTATCAAGATCCAGGACGGGTGCAATCAGTTTTGCAGTTACTGTGTCATCCCCTACACAAGGGGGCGGATCAGAAGCAGGAGGCCGGAGGAGATTCTTAAGGAGGCCCGGGGGCTGGTGGACTTAGGATATATGGAGATCGTGCTGACGGGGATCCATCTAAGCTCTTACGGCGAGGACCTTTCGGAGAAGGAGCCCCTTCTTGGGCTTATGGCCCGGCTGGACGGCATAGAGGGGCTGAAACGGATCCGGCTGGGGTCTTTGGAGCCCAGGATCATTACGGAGGAGTTTGTGAAGGGGCTGGCCCAGCTTGGGACTCTCTGCCCCCATTTTCATCTGTCCCTCCAGAGCGGCAGCGATGAGGTACTCAAACGGATGAACCGCCATTATACCCGGGAGGAGTTTAAAAGGGGCTGTGAGCTTTTGCGGACATGGTTTGACAATCCGGCCATCACCACAGACGTGATCGTGGGCTTCCCCCAGGAGACGGTCAGGGAGTTCGGAGAGACGGTGGCGCTTGTGCGGGATATCCGGTTTTATGAGCTGCATGTGTTTAAGTTCTCGAAACGGGAGGGAACCAGGGCCGCGGATATGGACGGACAGGTGGGAGAGCCCATTAAATCCGCCAGGAGCGATATCCTTCTTAAGATCGGGCGGGAGCTGTCACTGGAATACCGGAAAAGCCTCATAGGGCAGACACGGGAGGTTTTGATGGAGGAGAAGATGATTGTTGACGGGACAGAGTATCTGATCGGACATACGAAGGAGTATGTGAAGGCGGCAGTTTTGTGGGATGAGAGCCTGAAAGGGAAGATGGTGACAGGCGTTTTGAAGGGGATGCTGACAGATGAGGTGGCGCTGCTGGAAGAGGCGTGAGAGGGGATGGGAATCCTGATAGGGTCTTAAGAATGATTTCTTGCGCAAAATGGGAATAATTAAATTGGTGTATAACATCATTGCATTAATTCCTAAGCAATAGTACTCGCTCTCTACGTCAGGAGCACGTCTGCGAAGCTAGATGTAGGGTCCACTACACCGTCGCTTCGCAGACGCACAGATGACACCGATATAAAGCAATTTATTCACCGAAATTTAAGCAATGCTGTACTAGAGTCCCTGTTTATCCAGGTTAAGCGATGAACGTCATCCTCGATAAATATTTTATAAATATCCCTCTTTACGAATTGTCAAAAGTAGTATAGAATAGATAGGAACAGTTAAAGGACGTGAGGACAGATGGGAGATATTCATAATACACAATTTTTCAGAGCGGCACAAGAGAATACCATGGATGTGAGCCAGGTGTTGGAGCAGGTATATCAGGCTCTGACAGAGAAGGGGTATAACCCGGTGAATCAGATCGTGGGGTATATCATGTCTGGAGATCCAACTTACATTACCAGCCATAAGAACGCCAGAAGTCTCATTATGAAGGTGGAGCGGGATGAGATTCTGGAGGAACTTCTGTCTGTGTATATTGATGCAAGACTAAGGTAGATTCGTGTAAAGTACCATTAGAAGGCTGTCAGATCATGCTGCCGTGGGCACGTCTGGCAGTTTATGTCATTTTAAGTAACAGTTCAAGAGTCATGGAGTAAATAAAATGAGGATCATGGGTTTGGACTATGGATCAAAGACCGTGGGGGTGGCTGTGTGTGACCCTTTAGGTTATACTGCCCAGGCGGTGGAAACCATTGTCAGGAAAGAGGAGAATAAGTTCCGTGAGACCTTCAGGCGGATCGAGGAGCTGGCCCGGGAGTTTGAGATTACATCTATTGTTTTGGGTTATCCTAAAAATATGGACGGTTCCGTGGGAGAGCGGGCCAGGAAGACCGAGGAGTTTAAAGACATGCTGGAAAAGCGGACAGGCTTTCCGGTGATCTTGTGGGATGAGCGGCTGACTACGGTTGAGGCTAACGGGATCTTGCGGGAGAGCGGCGTGCCTGCGTCGGAGCGAAAGAAAGTGATCGATCAGGTGGCGGCGGGGATCATCCTCCAGAGTTATCTGGATACCATGGAGAGGATGAGATTTGGATCAGACGAAAGGAATGACGAAAGCAGTGAATGAGGAGAAGATGATCACCCTTGAAACCGTGGACGGGGAGCGGGTGGACTTTTATGTGCTGGAGGAGACCAGGATCAGCGGGATGAATTATCTTTTAGTGACGGACGCGCCGGAGGACGCCCAGGAGGGAGAGTGCTACATCTTAAAGGACAAGTCAAAGGCAGAGGAGGAAGAGGCTGTCTACGAATTTGTGGAGGATGACGGCGAACTGGAATACCTTTATAAGATTTTTACGGAATTGACGGAAGATATGGATGTGGATCTGAGGAAGTAGCAGGGACTGCGGATGGAACAGGGTGTTTTTAAAAAGCTGTTGAAAGAAAAGGGATTGAAGGTTACGGGGCAGCGCCTGTTGGTACTGGAGATCATGGCTGCCAGGCCGGGAGAGCATCTTACGGCTGAGGAGATCTTTGACCTTGCCAGAGAGAAGCTGCCGGAGATCGGTCTGGCTACCATTTACCGGGCTTTGCAGGTTTTGGTGGAGCTGCGGGTGATCGACAAGCTAAGCTTTGACGACGGATCGGCCAGGTATGAGCTGGGGGGAGAGCTGGGCAGCGAGAGACACCACCACCACCACGCCATCTGCCTGGGGTGCAGGGCTGTGTTCTCCCTTGAGGAGGATCTTTTGGACCCTTTGGAGGAGACGCTGCGGGACCGGCTTGGGTTTACGGTGACAGACCATGAGGTGAAGCTTTACGGGTACTGCCGGGCCTGTGAAAAGACGCGGGGAAAAAAGAGTGCGGCTGAAGGACCAGATGAGAAGCTGTCAGATGTGGAAAAGACGAAAAAAACCGCGAAGGCGGGAACGAGGAGAATAAAAAAGAGAGAATTGGAGGAATCGGATTGAGACAACAGAGCAAGAAACAGAACCAGGGTCAGGGCCAGGCGGTCAAGGTGAAGATCATCCCCCTGGGCGGACTGGAACAGATCGGACTGAATATGACAGCCATTGAATATGAGGACAATATTATCGTGGTGGACTGCGGACTGGCTTTTCCCAGCGACGATATGCTGGGTATTGACATCTGCATCCCGGATGTGACATATCTGAAGCAGAATATTGAGAAGGTGAAGGGGTTTGTCATCACCCACGGCCATGAGGACCATATCGGCGCTCTGCCCTATGTATTGCAGCAGGTAAATGTTCCGGTGTACGGCACAAGGCTGACAGTGGCGCTGATTGAGAATAAATTAAAAGAACACAATATGGTAAAGACCACCAAGAGAAAAGTGGTAAAGCACGGACAGTCTATTAACCTGGGATGTTTCCGCATCGAGTTTGTGAAGATGAACCACAGCATCGCGGACGCGTCTGCCCTGGCCATTTTTACCCCGGCGGGGATCTTGCTCCACACAGGGGATTTTAAGATCGACTACACCCCGGTGTTTGGGGAGTCGGCGGATCTGCAGAGGTTCGCGGAACTGGGCAAGAAGGGGGTTTTAGCCCTGATGTGCGAGAGCACCAACGCGCTGCGGCCTGGCTTTACGCCGTCGGAGCGGACTGTGGGCAAGACCTTTGACGGGATTTTTTCCGAGCATAAGAATAACAGGATCATTGTGGCCACCTTTGCCTCCAATGTGGACAGGGTGCAGCAGATCATCAATTCGGCTTACAAGTACGGCCGCAAGGTGGTGGTGGAGGGCCGCAGCATGGTCAATGTCATCGGAACCGCCAGCGAGCTGGGGTATATTAAGATTCCGGAAGGGACGCTGATCGATATTGATCATCTGAAAAATTATCCGGATGAGAAGACCGTGCTCATCACTACGGGGAGCCAGGGGGAGTCTATGGCGGCTCTTTCCAGGATGGCTTCCAGCATCCATAAGAAAGTGTCCATCAAGCCCGGGGATGTGGTGATCTTTAGTTCCACGCCGATCCCGGGCAATGAGAAGGCGGTGACCAAGGTTATCAATGAGCTTTCGATCAAGGGGGCGGAGGTGATTTTCCAGGATACCCATGTGTCGGGACATGCCTGCCAGGAGGAGATCAAGCTGATCTACGCCCTGACCCACCCCAAATACGCGCTGCCGGTACATGGAGAGTACCGCCATCTGATGGCCCAGAAGGGGCTGGCCCTGTCCATGGGCATACCCAAGGAGAACATCCTTTTAATGTCCTCCGGGGATGTGGTGGAAGTGTCGGAGGACGCCTGCAGGGTCGTGGACCATGTTCAGTCGGGAGCGATCCTGGTGGACGGCCTGGGAGTAGGCGATGTGGGCAATATCGTTCTGCGGGACCGGCAGAATCTGGCACAGAACGGCATCATCATCGTGGTGCTGACTTTGGAGAAGTACAGCAACCAGCTTTTGGCCGGACCGGATATCGTGTCCAGAGGATTTGTGTATGTCAGAGAATCGGAGGACCTTTTAGAGGAGGCCAGGCGTGTGGTGGAGGACGCTGTGAGAGACTGTCTTGACCGCCGCGTCAGCGACTGGGGCAAGATCAAGAATATCATCAGGGACAGTTTAAGTGATTTTCTGTGGAAGAAGATGAAGAGGAATCCTATGATACTTCCTATCATTATGGAGGTGTAGGGAGAGGCTGGCAGATCCGCGGGATTGTGGATCTGGCGGATCTGCGGGGTTAAGACAGCGGACTATGGGAAGAGAGCAGGGTGATGGGATATGAGTGATACGACCAGGGAGATCAACAAGGTGACCGGGACCATTATCCGGGTGTCGTGGAAATTGATCGTGTACGCGGTGGTGGCGTTGCTTTTGTACGAGGGCATCACCAGGGGCTACGCCTTTGGCCATGATATTTTTTCTTCGTCAGCCATGGCCTCGGAGCCTGGGGTGGATATGAGAGTGACCATCAAGGATGACGAGGAGGTGGCGGATATCGGTGCGGCTTTGGAAAAGGCCGGGGTCATAAAAAGCCGGTACGCATTTGTCATTCAGAGCATTTTCTATGATTATGGCAGTTCGGACCATCCGGTGGAGGGAGGCACTTATCTGCTGAATAATTCTATGACTTCCAAGGAGATCATATTGGCTCTGCGGGAGGGGATAAAGGATGAGGCCGGGGAAGAATGATTGTAGATGAGAGAGTCAGAGATTACATCCACTCTCTGGAACCGGGGCAGGGAAGTTTGTGCGACGGGATTGCCAGGGAGGCGGAGGCTGGGAACATTCCCATCATTAAAAAAGAGACGGCGGCATTGCTTAAGACGCTGATCACAGCAAAAAGGCCTGGGGCGATTCTGGAGGTTGGAACCGCCGTAGGCTATTCTGCTTTATTGATGGCAGGCGTGATGCCGGATTTTTGCAGGATCACCACCATTGAAAAGTATGAGCCCAGGATCCTGGCAGCCAGGGAGAATTTCAGAAAGGCGGGCGTGGGGGATAAGGTCACGCTGCTGGAGGGGGATGCGGGGGAGATCCTGCAAAGTCTTTCAGGACCTTTTGATTTTATCTTTATGGACGCGGCCAAGGGCCAGTATCTTCACTGGCTCCCCAATATTTTGCGGCTCATGGAGCCTGGAGCTATGCTGCTTTCGGACAATGTGCTGCAGGAGGGGACTATCGTGCAGTCCCGCTATGGGGTGGAGCGGCGGGACCGCACCATCCACGCAAGGATGCGGGAGTATCTGTACAGGCTGAAGCATATGGAGGAGTTGGAGACAGCTATCGTGCCTGTGGGGGACGGGGTTGCCGTCAGCGTGATGAAGGGGGAGCCGCGTCCGGCCTGACGGGGAAGAAGACGGAAAGGGAGCGCCAGGGAGGCGGCCGTCGAAGGTATCGGAGGAGACAGAAGGCGTTATCCGGCCCGGTACTGTAAAGGGTGGAAATGGGGCGGGGAAACAGCGGTCAGATGACTGGTAGAGATTAAAAAGAAAACGGAAAGGAACGCAGGATGAGAGAGACGGAACTTTTGATGCCGGCGGGAAGCCTGGATGTGCTGAAAACCGCTGTGGTCTACGGGGCGGATGCGGTGTATATCGGCGGGGAGGCCTTCGGGCTGCGGGCAAAGGCCCACAATTTTTCCCTGGAGGATATGAGGCAGGGCATGAGTTTTGCCCACAGCCGGGGAGTAAAGGTGTACATTACGGCCAATATCCTGGCTCACAACCAGGATCTGGAAGAGGTGGAGGGGTATTTTGAGGAGCTTAAGACAGTAGGGCCGGACGCCCTTATCATCTCGGATCCCGGAGTATTTATGGCGGCGAAACGGGTGCTGCCTGATGTGGATATCCACATCAGCACTCAGGCCAACAATACAAATTATGGGACGTATGAGTTTTGGCATGGCCTTGGGGCTAAGCGGGTGGTATCGGCCAGGGAGCTGTCTCTGGAGGAGATTAAAGGGATACGGCTGAGGATCCCGGCAGATATGGAGATCGAGACCTTTGTTCACGGGGCCATGTGCATCTCCTATTCGGGTCGGTGTCTTTTGAGCAATTTCTTTACGGGGAGGGATGCCAACCAGGGGGCCTGCACCCACCCGTGCCGGTGGAAGTATGCCCTGGTGGAGGAGACCAGGCCCGGGGAGTATATGCCGGTGTATGAGAATGACCGGGGGACGTTTATTTTTAATTCTAAGGATCTATGCATGGTAGAGCATATTCCGGAGCTTATGGAGGCGGGAATCGACAGTTTTAAGGTGGAGGGGCGCATGAAGACGGCTCTCTATGTGGCCACGGTGGCCAGGGCTTACCGCAGGGCTATGGACGACTGGAAGATGGGCAGGGATGTGTTTGAGCGGAATGTGGAGTGGTACAAGGAAGAGATCGGGAAATGTACGAACCGGGAGTTTACCACAGGCTTTTTCTTCGGAAAGCCGGGCAGCGGTGATCATATCTACGGCAGCAGCACGTATGTGAAGAATTATACGTATCTGGGGACTGTGGACGAGGTGGACGGACGGGGACTGGCGCGGATTGAGCAGAAGAATAAGTTTTCCGCGGGAGAGACTGTTGAGGTGATGAAGCCTGACGGCCGTAATTTATCGGCGGTGGTGAGGGCGATCCGGGGCGAGGACGGCACAGTCCAGGAGAGCGCTCCCCATGCTAAGCAGATCGTGTATGTGGACTTAGGAGAAGGCCTGGAGGAGTTTGATATTTTGAGGAGAAGGGAAGTGTAGGCAATATGATGTGGATTGCGGGAATCGGCGCGGCAGCTTGCCTGGTTTATTATGGGGTTATTGTGTGTTATTCCGGGATTTCCACATCATTTGCCTGGTTCTGGCTGCTGGCGGGGATATTTTTGGGGGTTCTTTTTGCGGGGGCCTTTTATGGAAAACATCATCCCAAAAAGGTGCCGCTGTGGCTGTCCGTGTCTGCTGTGACATTTCTGCTGGCTTCCATGGTAATCTTCTGCGTGGTGGAGATCTTTATCTTCCTGGGCGCGGCGGGGGCCAACACGCCGAATCTGGATTATGTGATCGTTCTGGGGGCAAAGGTGGAGGAGGGACGCGTCAGCAATTCTCTGCAGATGCGCCTGGACAGAGCTTATGAGTACAGCCGCAGGAACCCGGAGACCGTGTTTATCCTCTCCGGAGGCAGGGGGAAGGATGAGCCGGCTTGCGAGGCGTCGGTGATGTATGAGTATTTGCGAGGCAAGGGGGTCCCGGAAAGGCTTTTGGTGACAGAGGAGCGGTCCGAGAGCACGGTGGAGAATATCGCCTACAGCAAGGTGCTGATCGATGAGATGGAGCGGGATAAGGACGCCCTGATGGGAAGCATCCCCCACAAGGCGCCGGGGCCTTACATGGAGGTGGAGGATAAGCCGGTGCAGATCGGAGTGCTGACCAGCAATTTCCATGTGTTCCGGGCAGTGCAGATCGGGAAGCGGTGCGGGATCCCGGAAGTTTACGGCATCGGAGCGAAATCGGACGCGGTGCTGTTTTTGCATCTGTGTGTCCGGGAGTGCGCGGCAGTTCTGAAGGATAAATTGATGGGAAATATGTAATAATATACATGGAGAAGGTAGCTGCTTTGGTAAAAATAGGGTTGAGACTGCCGATCTATGAATTTGAGGCATAGTTAAGATTACGAATGACTTTGATAAACGGTTTTAGCGGAAAGCAGAAAGATGTGTGCCTATTACAGTTGTGATGACTTTAATGAAGAGGATGAGTACTGTAGGAAATGGGCAGCCAGGGTTCTGGCGGGATATTAATATAACAGAAAAGGAATGAATGACCATGACAAGTGTAAAAGATTTAAAAGCTTACAGGTTTCTGCGGGAGAAAAATGTAAAGGAGTTAAATTCCACCGCCTATTTTCTGGAGCACATAAAGAGCGGCGCCAGGCTGTTTCTTCTGTCCAATGACGACGAGAACAAGGTGTTTTCCATCGGGTTTCGGACGCCGCCGTCGGATTCCACCGGTGTGCCCCACATTCTGGAGCACAGCGTTCTGTGCGGGTCGAAGAAGTTTCCGGTAAAGGACCCCTTTGTGGAGCTGGTGAAGGGCTCCATGAACACCTTTCTCAACGCCATGACCTATCCGGACAAGACGGTGTACCCTGTGGCCAGCACCAATGACAAGGATTTTCAGAACCTGATGGACGTGTATCTGGACGCGGTGCTGAACCCCAACATCTACAAAGAACCTAAGATCTTTATGCAGGAGGGGTGGCACTATGAGCTGGAGTCGGAGGATGGGGTGCTGACTTACAACGGCGTGGTGTACAATGAGATGAAGGGGGCGTTTTCGTCGCCGGAGAGCGTGCTGGAGCGGTATACCCAGAAGGTGCTGTTTCCGGACACCTGCTACGGGTATGAGTCCGGCGGGGACCCGAAGGACGTGCCCAAGCTGACCTATGAGGCGTTTCTGGACTTCCACAGGACATACTACCATCCCAGCAACAGCTACATTTACCTGTACGGTGATATGGATATGGCCGAGAAGCTGGAGTGGCTGGACAGGGAATACTTAGGCTGTTATGACAGGCTGGAGGTTGACTCCCGGATCCATATGCAGAAGCCCTTTGAGGCTCCAAAACATGAGGAGATCACCTACTCCGTCACTGAGGAGGAGGATGAGGAGAACGGGGCTTATCTGTCGATCAGCGACGTGGTAGGTACGGATCTGGACCCGAAACTGTACGTGGCCTTCCAGATTCTGGAGTATACGCTGATCGAGGCTCCGGGGGCGCCTCTTAAACAGGCCCTTCTGGACGCGGGCATCGGGCAGGATATTTTCGGCGGGTATGACAGCGGGATTTTGCAGCCCTATTTCTCCGTCATTGCCAAGGGGGCAAAGGCGGAGCAGAAGGGTGAGTTTCTGGCAGTGGTCAAGGGGACTCTTGGGAAGCTGGCGGATGAGGGGATCAACAGGAAGAGCCTTTTGGCGGGGATGAATTATTCAGAGTTTAAGTACCGGGAGGCGGACTACGGGACCACGCCAAAGGGGCTGATGTACGGGCTTCAAAGCCTGGACAGCTGGCTTTACGGCGGGGATCCGCTGATGCATCTGGAGTACCAGGAGACCTTTGACTTCCTGAAAAAGGAAGTGGCCAACGGGTATTTTGAGAACCTCCTTCGGGAGTATCTGCTGGACAATCCATTTGAGGCGGTTCTGGTGGTGAAGCCGGAGAAGAATCTGACGGCGAAAAATGACAGGGAGCTGGCAGAAAGGTTAAAGGCCTACAGGGAGAGTCTGTCAAGGGAGGAGGTCCTTCGGATCGTGGAGCAGACCAGGGAACTTAAGGAGTATCAGGATACGCCTTCCACCAGGGAGGAGCTGGAGACGATCCCCATGCTCAGACGGTCGGATATCGGGACGAAAGCGGAGGAGCTTAAGTGGGAGGAATACCAGATCAAGGGCGTTTTGGTGCTGCACCATGAGATGTTTACCTCAGGGATCGGGTATTTGAAGGTGCTGTTTAACACGGATCGGGTGCCGTCTGAGGATCTGCCCTATGTGGGGCTTTTGAAAACGGTTTTGGGGTACGTGGATACGGAGCATTACACCTACAGCGATCTGACCAGTGAGATCCATCTCAACAGCGGCGGGATCGGGTTTAGCACTTCGGCCTACGTGGATCTTAAGAACCTGCCCGGGTTTACGGGGGTGTTTGCGGCTGACGCCAGGGTGCTGTATGAGAAGCTGCCCTTTGCCTTTGAGATGATCGGGGAGATTCTCTCCGGGTCCAGGCTGGACGATGAGAAGCGTCTTGGAGAGATCCTGCGGGAGACCAAGTCCAGGTCCAGGATGAAGCTGGAGAATGCCAGCCACAGCGCGGCGGTATCCAGGGCCACCTCCTATTTTTCACCTACGTCGGCCTTCAATGACTGCACCGGCGGGATCGGGTTCTACCAGTTTTTGGAGGGCGTGGTCAGGGATTATGACAGGGATGCCAGAACGCTTATAGGGAAGCTGAAAGAGGTGGCAGGGAAGCTGTTTACCGTGGACAACATGCTGATCAGCTACACGGCGGACGGGAAAGGGTTTGCCGGCCTGGAGGGTTCCATGGATAAGCTTACGGACAAACTGCCAAAAGGGGACGGAAAAACCTATGGGTTTACCTTTAAGGCGGGGAACCGGAATGAAGGGTTCAAGACTTCCTCCCAGGTCAACTATGTGGCCAGGTGCGGGAATTTCAGGGATGAAGGGTTTGAGTACACCGGAGCGCTGCGGATCTTAAAGCTGATCTTAAGCTATGATTACCTGTGGCTGAACCTGCGGGTGAAGGGCGGAGCCTACGGGTGCATGAGCGGCTTCGGGCGCTCCGGTGAGGGGTATTTCGTGTCCTACCGGGATCCGGGCATGGCCAGGACCAATGAGGTCTATGAGAAGATTGTGGAGTATCTGGAGAGTTTCGATGTGGATGAGCGGGATATGACCAAGTATGTCATCGGCACGGTCAGCGCCATGGATACGCCGTTTACGCCGGCAGATAAGGGGGCCAGAGGACTGTCCGGGTATCTGTCCGGGGTGACGGGTGAGATGCTGCAGCAGGAGAGGGATGAGGTGCTTAAGGCACAGCCGGAGGATATCCGTAGGCTGGCCGGGATCGTGAAGGCGATTCTGGATACAGGGAGCTTGTGTACCATTGGGAATGAGGAAAAGATTGAGAGCGACAGGGGGATGTTTGGGGAGGTTAAGAGCTTGTACAACGGGTGATGAGAAAAACGCATAAGAGGAAAAAAGAACATGAACGATAATTTTAAATCAGGCTTCGCGGCCCTGGTAGGCCGTCCCAATGTAGGCAAATCCACCCTGATGAACCATCTGATCGGCCAGAAAATCGCTATCACGTCGGAGAAGCCCCAGACCACCAGAAACCGCATTCAGACCGTGTACACGAATGAGCGGGGGCAGATTGTGTTTTTGGATACACCGGGGATCCACAAGGCGAAGAATAAGCTGGGAGAGTATATGGTGAACGTGGCGGAGTCCACCTTGAAGGAGGTGGACGTTATCTTGTGGCTGGTGGAGCCTTCCACGTTTATCGGGGCCGGGGAGCGGCATATTGCGGAGATTCTGGGGAAGGTGAAGACGCCGGTGATCCTGGTGATCAATAAGATCGACACAGTGAAAAATCAGGACGATATATTGATGTATATGGACGCCTACCGCAAGGTCTGTGACTTTGCGGAGATTGTGCCCGTGTCGGCGCTGCGAAACCGGAATACGGAAAAGATGACGGATCTGATCTTTAAGTACCTGCCCTATGGGCCCCAATACTATGATGAGGACACGGTGACAGACCAGCCCATGCGGCAGATTGCGGCGGAGCTGATTAGGGAGAAAGCCCTGCGTCTTCTGGAGGAGGAGATTCCCCACGGGATCGCGGTGACCATTGAGGCCATGACAGAGCGGAAAAACGGGATGTTTGACATTGAGGCCAACATCGTGTGTGAGAGGGAGTCCCACAAGGGGATCATCATCGGAAAGGGCGGGAGTATGCTGAAAAAGATCGGGACCGCCGCCCGGATTGAGATTGAGAACCTGATGGGGACCAGGGTGAATCTGCAGCTGTGGGTGAAGGTGAGAAGAGAGTGGCGGGACAGTGAGCTTTATATGAAAAATTATGGGTATTATCAGCAGAAGTGAGGCTGGCATAAAAAGAAGGGGGCACATAAATCCAGGTGATTTCCGGATTTATGTGCCCCTTCTTTTTCAGAGAGACAGAGTCTTATGTTTCGGATCAATAGTTCTCTGCGTGTACCTCAAAATAGCTCTGGGGATGAGCGCAGGTGGGGCATACTTCCGGGGCCTTTGTGCCGATGACGATGTGTCCGCAGTTGCGGCACTCCCACACCTTTACTTCGCTCTTCTCAAACACTGCCGCTGTCTCCACGTTTTTCAGCAGGGCGCGGTATCTCTCCTCATGGTGCTTTTCGATGGCGCCCACCAGGCGGAATTTGGCGGCAAGCTCCGGAAATCCCTCCTCTTCTGCCGTCTTGGCGAAATTCTCATACATGTCGGTCCACTCATAGTTTTCGCCGTCCGCGGCCGCGGCCAGGTTTTCCTTGGTATCGCCGATTCCGTTTAACTCCTTGAGCCACATCTTGGCGTGCTCTTTCTCATTGTCCGCTGTTTTTAAGAACAAAGCCGCGATCTGCTCATATCCTTCCTTCTTGGCCTTGGAGGCGAAATAGGTGTACTTGTTCCTTGCCTGGGATTCCCCGGCAAATGCCGCCTCCAGGTTTTTTTCTGTCTGTGTTCCCGTGTACTTTGTGCTCATGTTGTGTTTCCTCCTTAAAATAATATGTGCCGGCATGTGCCGCGGCCGGCGGCTGCCGGGGGGCAAATCCCTGCTGTTATAGAAGGCCTTATTCTTCCGGGGGGTTTGCCTTGACAGTTTATAATATCACACCATACCCGGGAGAGCCGACTTCACCGGCTCTCCCGGGCCGGAGCTGATATCCGTCAGTTAGGGGTCTGGCCTGCGTGGGGGATGCCTGTGTTCCCATATGTCCCTGCTGACGGTGCAGAGGCCGTCAATGGACAGGCCGTGGATATCCGTGTTGCCGGTGATTCTTGCAAATGTTTTTAGTTCGCCGGCGGAACATCTCAGGTAGTTCTCCACCCGCCTGGCGGCAGCGTCAATATGTAACCGTTCCCTCAAAGCTTCATCCTGGGTGGCGCCCCCCACAGGGCACATGCCGGTGCCTGCGGCCGCGCTTCCCCTTGCCAGGGCGATCTTCGTCTCTTTGGACAGGGCGCCGAAGGACATGTGGGAAATGTATACCGGCATGTCAGGGACCATGGGCTTTTGGGCGTGTTTTCCGATGACGGTTTTCAGGGGCACATCTGCGTGTTCATCCAGAGGCATGGGACTTAACTGGGCTCCAAGCACAAGCGCATTATCCCAGCCGGCTTCGAACTTCTCCGGCGGCTGTTTGCACAGCGGGCACTGGGTCAGCTGGGAAAATGGTTTCCCCTCTTTTTCTTCGTCGTACACATACCCGCAGACCGTACATCTGTAGACCATGGTAAATCCCCTCTTTTATTTGTTCTTTCTGCACGTAGGGCAGAGATAGAATACCTTCAGATCATAGGAAATGATCCCTTCCCCAAGCTGGTCTTCCAGGCTGACCGTCAGATCCTGGAAGTTGATATCGGACAGGGCGCCGCACCTCAGGCATACAAGATGGTCGTGCTTTCTGATCTTGTCGTAGCGGTCAGGGGAGCCCTCTATGGACATCCTCCGTATCAGGCCCTTCTGGCACAGGGTGTTTAGGTTGTTGTATATGGTTGCCTGGACGACTTTTGGTTCTGTTTTTTTCAGTTCTAAAAAAATCTGTTCTGCTGTCATATGGCCGTCGGACTCATGGATCAGGGTCAGGATCTGTTCTGCGTATTTTGTCATGTGGTCACCACTGTTTTTAGAATTATTCTAATTATAATACCATCCGGAAAATTTGTCCAGAGGGTTTTTAGATTTTGGCTCCGCCATCCAGGATTCGGTTGAGACGTGAGAACAGCATAAAGCCGGTTACGGACGCTGCCAGGATATCGCTGACCGGTTCCGCCACAAAGACTCCAAACACCTGGCTGGGGAGAATATGGGGCAGGATAAAGATCAGGGGGATGAGAAGCACCAGTTTTCGAAGGCATGCCATGAGCAGGCTTATTTTGGCCTGCCCCAGGGCCATAAAGGTCTGCTGGCAGGAGATCTGTATGCCGGTGGAGAAGATACCCGCCATGTAGATGCGCATGGCCCACACCGTAAAGTCCACAAGGGCGGGATCGCCGCTGAAAATATTGGCGAACACCCCGGGTATGGTGAGGAAAAGAATCCATAGCAGGGCGGCATAGCCTGTACACGCCAGAAATTGGCAGGCAAATGCCTGCTTGACCCGGTCTTTTTTGCCTGCGCCGAAGTTGTAGCTCATGATGGGCTGGCCGCCCTGGCAGATTCCCTGGAGGGGCAGGGTCACCAGCTGGCTGCAGGAGGAGATGATGGTCATGGCCCCCACGGCCACGTCACCGCCGTAGCGGGAGAGGCTGCTGTTGAAGCTGATATTCAGAAGGCTTTCCGTGCTGAGCATCACAAAGGTGGAGATCCCAAGGGCCAGGCAGGGAAGGATTATGCCGGGCTCCAGTTTCAGGCTTGACAGGGTGAGCCGGAGCATGGTTTTGCGCCCCCTTAAGAACAGGAGAACCCACAGGGCGCTGACTGCCTGGCTTATGACCGTGGCGATGGCGGCTCCCTCAACGCCCATGTGAAATCCGAATATGAGGATGGGGTCCAGAATGATGTTGCACACAGCACCCATAACTGTGGTTATCATGCTGAATTTGGCGAACCCCTGGGTAGTGATGAAGGGGTTCATTCCCATGACAATCATGACAAAGACAATGCCCAGGATGTAGATGCGGGCATAGGCCAGGGCGTAGGGAAGGGTCACGTCGCTGGCGCCGAAAAGCCTTAATAGCTGGGGAGCGAACCGGTAGAATACGGCGGTCAGGACCACGGCGAAGATCATAAGCACGCAAAAGCAGTTGCCAAGGATCTTCTGGGAGCTTTCCCGGTCGTTTTTCCCCATGGCGATGGCTGCCCTGGGGGCGCCGCCGGAGCCGGCCAGCATGGCAAAGGCGTTTATCATCATCAGGATGGGCAGAAACAGGCCCACGCCTGTCAGGGCTGAGGCCCCCGCTTCGGGGATGTGGCCGATGTAGATCCGGTCTACGATGTTGTAGAGCATGTTGATCAGCTGGGCCACCACCGCGGGTATGGCAAGGTTCAGCATCAGTTTGGAGATGCTGCCGCTTCCCATGTCTTGGGTGGGTTTTTGTTGTGATCGTGCCATGGTAGATTCCTCCTTTTTGGGGTGGTATTTGTGGTTTTCATTACATGATATCGCTTTTGAGGGAGATTTTCAAGTGTATTATTTAGTGAGCATGGGGGCGAGGGTAGTCGTGATGCCAGTCAGAGAAGGAGAGATGTCCCGTCCGGGGTCAGATATGCCTTCTGAAAGTAATTTTTTGGGAGGGATGGCGAAAGGAAATTCGGGGACGCCTTGCGCGATCGGGATGCAGATGGTATGATAGCAGGACAAAGAGTCCCAATATTTAAGAAAACAGAGGGTGGATTTTAGACGGGAAGGCGGATAGGGTATTATGAGAGAGGTTCTGGAATTGACCGGGATGGTGATCAAGGTTTCTTCTGTGGGGGAGTATGACCGGAGGCTGGTGATACTGACCTGGGAGCGGGGGAAGATCACGGCTTTTGCCAGGGGGGCCAAGCGCCCGGGCAGCAGCCTTATGGGGCCGTCCCGCCCCTTTGCCTTCGGGAAGTTTAAGCTTTATGAGGGCAGGGATTCCTACACCCTCCAGGGGGCGGAGATCAGCCGGTATTTTGAGGAACTGGCTGGGGACATGGAGGGGGCTTGCTACGGGCAGTATTTTTTGGAGATGGCGGACTATTATACAAGGGAGAATGTGGACGGGGGCGGGATGCTTTTGCTGATCTACCAGTCTCTCAGAGCCATTTTAAAGCCCCGGATCCCCAATGAGCTGGTGCGGCGGGTGTTTGAGCTGAAGGCCATGGTGGTTAACGGGGAGTACACGGAGAGGCCGCCTGTAAAGGTCAGTGATTCGGCGGGGTATACCTGGGAGTATGTGGTGGCGTCGCCTGTGGAGAAGCTGTACACCTTTGTGGTGACGGATTCGGTTTTGGAGGAGTTCGGGCGGTGTGTGGACCAAAATAAGGGGCGTTACATTGACAGGGAGTTTCATTCTCTGGAGATTTTGAAGGCGCTGACGGCCAGAGATAAGAGGGGAAAGACGGTGGGAGAGACGGTATGAAATGGAATGCAAAATGGGATGGAAACGCAAAAAAGTATTGAAAAGAGGGCTGAAAAAGGTTATACTGTCCAGGACAGCAGCAGGCAGGAGGAAAATTATGAGAAAGGCAGGGGTGGCGGCATTGGCCCTGGCTTTGGGGGTGACGACAGCAGGGTGTTCGCCGAAGACCAGCACATTTCCCCCCAACCAGAATGCCATATATGTGTCGCGGGACGGGGAGTTGTACACTGCCATTGTGGAGGAGTACGATCCGTCGGATACAGGGTACAGTACAGAGGAGTTAAAGGCCATGGCGGAGTCGGAGCTTTCGGAGTACAATGGGGAGTATGCCACAGGCGGTGATGTTCTCGCGGTTTCGGTGGCGGACTGCGCGGTTTCCGGAGGCAGGGCCTCCATTGTGTATAAGTTTGCGGGAGCGGAGGATCTGTGCCGGTTTACGGAGATGAGCCAGGATGTGAGAAACCACCCGGAGAGTCTCATGGTGACCACTAATGCCGCGAATATAGCGGGGGAGGATACCGGGACCTGGACGGACGCCCGGAAGAAGGAGACGGCTCCTTTAGAGACGGTGATGAAGAGAAAGGACCTGCCTATGGTGGTGGTGGACGGGGCTGTGACGGTCCAGACGGAGGGGCGCATCCTCTACTACTGTGGGGCTGTGGAGCTGATGGATGAGTACACGGCCAGGGTGGCAGAGGGGACGGCCTACATCATATTTCGGTAAGGGTTGTCTGGAAACAGGGCAATGATGCGGTGCTGCGGTATCGGACCTTATGGGTCTTTCGATGAGGGGCAGGCCGGATTATAAATAAATATAAAGGCAGGATGATAATATGGAAAAGACCATGGAAAAGATTGTGGCGCTGGCAAAGTCCAGAGGGTTTGTGTATCCAGGTTCTGAGATTTATGGGGGCCTGGCCAATACCTGGGATTACGGAAACCTGGGCGTGGAGCTTAAGAACAATGTGAAGAAAGCCTGGTGGCAGAAGTTCGTCCAGGAGAGCCCCTACAATGTGGGCGTGGACTGTGCCATCCTGATGAACTCCCAGACCTGGGTAGCTTCGGGACATCTGGGCGGGTTCTCCGACCCGCTGATGGACTGCAAGGCCTGCAAGGAGCGTTTCAGGGCCGACAAGCTGATCGAAGACTATATGGAGGAGCAGGGCATCACCATAGAGGGAAGCGTGGACGCCTGGTCCCAGGAGGAGATGAAGAGGTATATTGAGGAGAAGAATATCTGCTGTCCCAGCTGCGGCAAGCATGATTTTACGGATATCCGCCAGTTTAACCTGATGTTCAAGACCTTCCAGGGCGTGACGGAGGATGCCAAGAATACGGTGTATTTAAGGCCTGAGACAGCCCAGGGTATTTTTGTCAACTTTAAGAATGTCCAGAGGACTTCCAGGAAGAAGATCCCCTTCGGCATCGGGCAGATCGGCAAGTCTTTCCGAAATGAGATCACGCCGGGCAACTTTACGTTCCGCACCAGGGAGTTTGAGCAGATGGAGCTGGAGTTCTTCTGCGCGCCCGGCACGGATCTGGAGTGGTTTGCCTACTGGAAGGAGTTCTGCATCAACTGGCTGAAGGGCTTGGGGATGAAGGACGACCAGATGCGGGCAAGGGACCACTCTCCTGAGGAGCTGTGCTTCTACAGCAAGGCCACCACGGATATTGAATTTTTGTTCCCCTTTGGGTGGGGCGAACTGTGGGGCATCGCGGACAGGACTGACTATGACCTGACCCAGCATCAGAACACCTCCGGGCAGGATATGGCGTATTTTGACGATGAGAAGAAAGAGAAGTATATTCCTTATGTAATTGAGCCGTCCCTGGGCGCTGACCGGGTGACTCTGGCGTTCCTCTGCGCAGCCTATGATGAGGAGGAGATCGGGGAGGGGGATGTGCGCACGGTGCTTCATTTCCATCCGGCGATCGCTCCGGTGAAGGTTGGCGTTCTGCCCCTGTCCAAGAAGCTGAATGAGGGGGCGGAGAAGATTTACGCTGAGCTTAGCAAGTATTTTAACTGTGAGTTTGACGACAGAGGCAATATCGGAAAGCGGTATCGGAGGCAGGATGAGATCGGAACGCCTTTCTGCGTGACTTATGATTTTGATTCTGAGGAGGACCATGCGGTGACGGTCCGGGATCGGGATACCATGGAACAGGTGAGAGTGCCTGTGGCGGAGCTTAAGGCGTATCTGGAGGAGAAGCTGCGGTTTTAGTGAGATAAGATGTCTGTGAAAAAATCCCGGGGTGACCGGGATTTTTTGTATGAGGAAATCGGTTCTTTAGGGCCTTATGAACGATTTCCTGCACAAAATGGAAAAATAAATTAAGGTTCAGATATGCCAAACATTCCGATGAGAATTTGTCGGGAACCGGTCGGGTATCAGACCTCCTGTTTCCCTGGCTTCATCTTCATGGCATAAATTCACCCGGACGGGACATCTCTCCTTCTCTGCCTGGCATCACGACTATCCTCGCTTTTTGCTCACTCAATTATACACCTATATGACGAACTCAAAGTTTTGGTTTATCCAGGTTAGGGGGAAGCGGTTGGTTGACCGAAGCGGTAAGGTCTGCTATACTTTGAGAAAAGGACGTTCAGGCAGCGGCTTCCCGGAAAGGGAGGAAGCGCATTGGGCAAGGAAACAGCGCAGAAGCAGCTGGAAGAGTATGATGATGTATTTATCGACATTTTTGACAATCTTCTGTTTGAGGGGAGAGGTTTTAAAGAGCAGGACGCTGACACCTCTGCCTGGGGAAGGGGTTGTGAGGGACCATGACGGGAAAAGCCGCCAGAGGTTTGAGATGTCCATCCAGGCTGCCGGCGACGCGGTGGGGAGATACTGGGGCAGTGTGTGATGGATATTTTGGATGGCATTTCAGCCGATAGCCGGAATATGACAAAGAGAAGTAGGTTTGGAGGAATAATTTATGTCCATGGAGCAGTTGTCACTGTTTGACAGTCAGGAGACATACCATCCTTTGGCCAGCAGGGTGAGGCCGGAGGATCTGGAGGAGTTTGCGGGACAGGAGCATCTTCTGGGGAAGGGGAAAGTGCTGCGGCGGCTCATAGAGAATGACCAGATACCGTCCATGATCTTCTGGGGGCCGCCGGGGGTGGGCAAGACCACGCTGGCGGGGATCATTGCCCACAGGACCCATGCCAGGTTCATCAATTTCAGCGCGGTTACCAGCGGCATCAAGGAGATCAAGGAGGTTATGGCCCAGGCGGAGTCTGACCGGAGGATGGGAGTCAAGACTGTGGTGTTTGTAGATGAGATCCACCGCTTTAATAAGGCACAGCAGGACGCTTTTCTGCCCTATGTGGAGAGGGGGAGCATTATCCTCATCGGGGCCACCACGGAGAATCCGTCCTTTGAGGTCAACGGAGCTCTTCTGTCCAGGTGCAGAGTGTTTGTGATGCAGGCCTTGTCCGTGGAAGATCTGGTGAAGCTTCTTAAGCGGACCCTGAAAAGTGAGCGGGGCTTTGGGTATCTGAACATTGACATATCCGACGATCTGGTGGACATGATCGCCCGGTTTGCCAACGGGGATGCCAGGGCGGCCCTCAATGTGTTGGAGATGGCGGTGACCAACGGGGAAGTGAGTGCGGAGAAGACCACCATCACAAGAGAGGTGCTGCAGCAGTGCATCGGCAAAAAGAGCCTTCTGTACGACAAGAAGGGGGAGGAGCACTACAACCTGATCTCAGCCCTCCACAAGTCCATGCGGAATTCGGACCCGGACGCGGCGGTGTACTGGCTGGCCAGGATGCTGGAGGCTGGGGAGGACCCACTGTATGTGGCAAGGCGGCTGGTGCGGTATGCCAGTGAGGACGTGGGGCTGGCGGACAGCCAGGCTTTGTCCGTGGCGGTGGCGGCTTACCAGGCCTGCCATTTTCTGGGCATGCCGGAGTGCAATGTGCATTTAAGCCACACGGTCATCTACCTGTCCATGGCCCCCAAGTCCAACTCCGCCTACAAGGCCTATGAGCGGGCCAAGGCTGACGCGGAGACCATGCTGGCGGAGCCGGTGCCCCTTGTGATCCGCAATGCGGTGACAGACCTTATGGGGCAGCTTCACTACGGAGAGGGCTATGTATACGCCCACGACACTCAGGAGAAGGTGGCAAGGATGCAGTGCCTGCCGGACAGCCTGGCGGGAAGGGAGTATTACCGCCCCGGGGATGAGGGGGCGGAGAGGGAGATCGCCCAAAAGTTGGAGCGGATCAAGGCGTGGAAAGAAAAGCAGCAGTGATCCCGTGGTAATTATGCGCGCAGAAGGATGTGTGAAAGCGGTATTTTTTGTCAAAATGCCGCATTGACATATCCTGTTTTTACGGGTAAAATGTTAGTATGCTGACAATATCCAGGGCAGGTGGGAAGTATGTTCGTGAACGTTTTGCTGTTTGGATGTTTGAAGGCCTGAGTCTGCCTTTGCCATATGACGGATGTTGGGACAGGTCCCAGGCAGGGGAGGGATATGGTATGGAGAAGGAACACATAGGGTTTGAGATCCGCACATTGTCAAATCTGCTCCAGCGGAAGATCAATCAGATGGTAGCCGATGAGGAGGACACGCTGACAGTCCACCAGGTCTGGGTGCTGAAGTTCCTTGTGAGCCGGGGGGAGAAGGAGACGGTTCAAAGGGACATTGAGGAGAAATTTTCCATACGCCGCTCCACGGCCAGCCATATGCTGACGCTGATGGAACACAACGGCTATATCAGAAGGCTTCCGGTTCCCCAGGATGCCAGGATGAAGCGGATCGTGGCCACGGAGAAAGGCATAGAGGCCCATGAGCGGATGGGGGACAGGCTGAGACGGTTTGAGGCCATGCTGAGAGAGGGCATGACCGATGAGGAGCTGGAAGAATTTCTGTGCATGGTCAGACGGTTTGAACAAAATATTGTATAAGCCACGCTGCTGCAATGGCAGGATAGAGAGCTGTCAGCATGCAGGGATTTGGACGCCAACAGAGGAAGCAGGGAGGTTGGCGTTCTTTATGAATACATTGTCAGCATACGAACAAAGAGGAGGAAGGCTTGTGAGACGAAGTTTCGCGGTCGGAATCGTTTTGACTACATGGCAGGCGCCGTCAGGCGGCGCCCATAAAAGGGAGGAATTTGTATGAAGGATAACAAAGAATTATTTGAAAATGCCCCGGTGGCAAAAGCCGTGGCGGTTATGGGTGTACCCACCATGATCTCCATGCTGGTGGTGGTCATTTACAATATGGCGGACACATTTTTCATCGGGCAGACAGGGGATCCCATGCAGGTGGCGGCGGTCTCCCTGGCCACGCCGGTGTTTATGGTGTTCATGGCCCTTGGCAACCTTTTCGGCATCGGCGGCAGTTCGGCCATCTCAAGGGCTCTTGGGGAGAAGAAGGCTGAAAGGGCGAAGAATATTTCTTCCTTCTGCTGCTACGGCTCTCTGGGCCTGGGGATCATCATGGCCCTTCTCTTTCTGGTGGGCATGGATGGGATCTTAAAGCTGATCGGGGCCAGTGAGAACACCATCGGGTATGCCAGGGATTATCTGACCTATATCGCATTCGGGGGACCGTTTATCATGTTCGGAACTGCCTTCGGCAATATTCTGCGGGGGGAAGGGGCTGCCAAGGAGTCCATGATCGGCAATATGATCGGGACGGTGACCAATATCGTCCTTGACCCGGTTATGATCCTTGGACTGAACTGGGGCGTGGTTGGCGCGGCTGTGGCCACGGTCATCGGCAATATGGCGGCCAGCGGGTTCTACCTTCTGTACTTTCTGCAAAGAAAATCCAGCCTGTCCATCCGCTTTAGGGATTTTAAGGCCGGAGAGAGGATCGCCGCGGGGGTTATGTCTATCGGGATTCCGGCGTCCCTCAACAACATTCTCATGAGCTGCGCCAACATTGTGCTGAACCAGGTGCTTATCAGTTATGGGGACACGCCGGTGGCTGCCATGGGAGTTGCCATGAAGGCCAACATGCTTCTGGTGCTTCTGCAGATCGGGCTGTGCTCCGGGATTCAGCCTCTTATCGGCTACAGCTACGGGGCCAGGAACAAGAAGCGGCTTATGCAGGTGTTCCGGTTTACGGGAGTCTGTGCCGTGGTCATGGGAACCCTTCTGACCATTCTCATGGTGGCAGCGAGACAGACTATTATCCGGGCGTTTATCGACGACAGCCAGGTTGTGGCCTACGGGATTCAGATGGTCATCGCCCTTCAGATCTCCGGTCCGGTGCTTGGAATCCTGTTTCTGTGCATCAACACCATTCAGGGTATGGGAAAGGCCATCCCGTCCCTGGTGCTGACCATCTGCAGGCAGGGCGCGGTGTTCATCCCGTCGGTGTACATTCTCAACGGGCTCTTCGGGCTGGATGGGGTTATCTATGCCCAGCCTGTGGCGGATTTTATTTCCATTGTGCTGTCGCTGATTATATGTCTGGGAATTTTCAGGAAAATGGATAATGAAAGGCAAAGATAAATTTTTCAGCAATTTTTCAGGAAAAGCGATTTTTCTGTTGACAAAAGGCGGATGACGTGATAATATATCTAAGGCTTAAGCATGGTCTTAAGTCTTAGGAAAGACGCTGATGTGGCACAGGTGGTAGCGCACCTCATTGGTAGTGAGGAGGTCA
>CAJUPQ010000045.1 GCA_910588505.1 uncultured Hungatella sp.
TCAGTTGTCAATTTTCAGTTAGAATCACATTCATTGAGATTCCGAGAAGTTATAAGAAAGAAGCATCTCCCGATCCATACCGTCAAATCTGGGGCTGTGCAGGTGGAACTGCCCTGTCTCCAAGGAGCGAATCCCCTTTAAAAGGCTTTCCTCAAAGGTCCTTCCCACGCTCATCACCTCCCCGGTGGCCTTCATCTGGGTCCCCAGGGTATTGGCGGCGTCGGTAAATTTGTCAAAGGGAAATCTGGGCATCTTAGTCACCACATAGTCCAGGGCAGGCTCAAAAGCTGCCGGAGTATTGGCGATCCGGATCTCGTCCAGGGTCATGCCTACGCTGACCTTGGCAGAAACCCGGGCGATAGGATAGCCGCTGGCCTTGGACGCCAGGGCTGAGGACCGGGAAACCCTTGGGTTTACCTCGATGAGATAATACTGAAATGATCCCGGGTCCAGGGCAAACTGCACATTGCAGCCGCCCTCGATCTCCAGAGCCCGGATGATCTTTAACGCGCTGTTCCGCAGCATCTGATACTCCCTGTTGGTCAGGGTCTGGGATGGACAGACCACGATGGAGTCCCCGGTGTGGATTCCCACCGGGTCCAGATTTTCCATGTTGCAAATGGTGATAGCCGTGTCGTTTTTATCCCGCATCACCTCGTACTCGATCTCCTTGTATCCCCGGATGCTCTTCTCGATCAGCACCTGACCCACAGGGGACAGCTCCAGGGCATTTTTCATAAGAGCCCTAAGCTCCTCCTCACTGTCCGCAAACCCTCCCCCGGTTCCCCCTAAGGTAAATGCCGGGCGGAGCACCACCGGGTAGCCAATGGTTTTTGCCGCCCTGACGCCCTCCTCCACAGACTGGCAGACTCCCGACGGCAGCACCGGCTCCCCGAGTCTCTCACACAGCTCTTTAAACAGCTCCCGGTCCTCAGCCTGCTCGATACTGCCGCTTCTCGTCCCCAGAAGTTTTACCCGGCACTCCCTCAAAACCCCTTTTCTCTCCAGCTGCACCGCCAGATTCAGCCCGGTCTGTCCTCCCATAGACGGCAGGATGGCGTCCGGCCGCTCATACCGCACGATCTTTGCCATGTACTCCAGGGTCAAAGGCTCCATGTACACCTTGTCCGCCACTGCGGTGTCCGTCATGATGGTGGCCGGGTTGGAATTGCACAGGACCACCTCATACCCCTCCTCCCTCAAAGCCAGACAGGCCTGGGTTCCGGCATAATCAAACTCCGCCGCCTGTCCGATAACAATAGGCCCGGAGCCGATCACAAGTATTTTGTGGATATCTGTTCTTTTAGGCATGTTTCCCCTCCTCCATCATCTCCAAAAACCGGTCAAATAAATACCCGCTGTCTAAAGGCCCCGGGGCGCTCTCCGGGTGGTACTGCACTGCCGCCACCCGGTCCCTGTGGCATTTTACGCCCTCAACCGTGTTATCCAGCAGATTCACGTGGGTAACTGTAAGCCCGGTCCCTGCCAGGCTCTCCCTGTCCACAGCGTAACTGTGGTTCTGGGACGTGATCTCGATTTTCCCTGTGGCCAGATCCTTCACCGGATGGTTGCCGCCTCTGTGACCGAATTTCAGCCGGTACGTCCTGGCCCCGCAGGCCAAGGAGATGATCTGGTGCCCCAGACAGATGCCAAAAAGCGGATAGCGCCCCAGAAGCTTTCTCACAGTCTCCACGGTTTCTTTCGCACTCTCCGGATTTCCCGGCCCGTTGGAGATCAGGATCCCGTCCGGCCTCATAGCCTCCACCTCCTCTGCCGGAGTGTCCCACGGCGTCACCGTCACCCTGCACCCCAGCCGGTTTAACTGTCTTAGGATTCCCCTCTTGGCGCCGCAGTCAATGACCGCCACATGGAACCGCTCTCCCTCCGCAGCCAGACAGTAGGGCTTCTTACAGCTGACCCTGGCCACCTGGTCCTGTCTCATCTCGTATCCATTTAACATCCCAAGCCCCTGATCCAAAGGCGTAGAAGCCTTTGCCACCAGGGCCTTCCTGCTGCCAAAGTCACGGATGGACCGGGTCAGCCTTCTGGTGTCAACCCCACAGATCCCGGGGATGCCATACTGCTCCATCACCTGCCCCAGACAGGCACTGCTCCTAAAATTAGAGGGCGCGTCATTGTACTCCCTCACAATCAACGCCCCCATGGAAGGGATATCAGTCTCATAATCCTCATGGGCCATGCCATAGTTCCCTATGAGGGGATAGGTCATCACCACAGCCTGGTCCGTGTAGGAGGGGTCTGAAAGGATCTCCTGATAACCAACCATGGAAGTGTTAAACACGATCTCGCAGATCCTCTCCCCCTGTCCTCCAAACCCATACCCATAAAACTCCTGCCCATCTTCCAGGATCAGCTTTCTGTCAAACTCCCTCATGGCTTCCATTTACCTCCGACAATCTCTTCTCAAACCGGTCCTTTCGCACATCCCCGCAGATCTTTGTGGGATATTGCCCTTCAAAGCAGGCACTGCAGTAGCCACATTCCCCGGCCAGCTCGCCCAGCCGCTCTGTGGGCAGATACCCCAGGCTGTCGGCCCCGATGATCTTGGCTGTCTCCTCCACGGTGTGTCGCCACGCGATCAAATGCTCTTTGGAGTCAATATCCGTCCCGTAATAGCAGGGATAGAGAAACGGCGGCGACGAGATCCGCATATGGATCTCACTGGCCCCTGCCTCCCGCAAAAGTCCCACGATCCGCCCGCTGGTGGTGCCTCTGACAATGGAGTCGTCGATCAAAACCACCCGCTTTCCCCTGACGCTGCTCTCCACGGCAGCCAGCTTTCTCCTGACCAGATCCCCCCTTGCGCTCTGCCCCGGGGCGATAAACGTCCTGCCGATATATCGGTTCTTTATAAGCCCCATCCCATAGGGGATCCCCGACTCCGCGGCAAATCCCAGGGCCGCGTCCAGCCCCGAGTCCGGCACCCCGATGACCATATCCGCGTCCGCCGGATGCTCCTTTGCCAGGATCCTCCCCGCCCGCACCCTGGCATCGTGAACCGACACCCCGTCTATGACCGAATCGGGCCTTGCAAAATATATGTACTCAAACACACACAGCCGTTTCTCTCTTGTGTGGCAGTGTTCTCTCCGGGAAACCACTCCCTCCGGCCCGAATACCAGGATCTCCCCCGGCTCCACGTCCCTCACAAAGGAAGCGCCCACAGCCGTTAGGGCACAGCTCTCCGAGGCCGCCACCCAGGTCCCGTCCTCCATCTGCCCAACACACAGAGGCCGAAACCCATAGGGGTCCCTGGCGCAGATCAGTTTCCGGGAGGACATAAGGACTAGGGAGTAGGCGCCGTCTAACCGGTTCATGGCCCGGCTTACGGCATCTTCGATAGATGGAGCTTTAAGCCGCTCCTGAGTGATGATGTAGGCAATGGTCTCCGTGTCGCTTGTGGTGTGGAAGATCGCCCCGGCCAGCTCCAGGTCATCCCTCAGCTTTCCCCCGTTGCTTAAATTCCCGTTGTGGGCAAGGGCCATTTTCCCCTTCTGATGATTTACCTCAATGGGCTGGCAGTTGTTCCGGCTGGAACTTCCCGTGGTCCCGTAGCGCACATGGCCCACTGCCATAGTCCCCCTGGGAAGCCCCTCTAAAACATGGTCGGAGAATACCTCCCCCACCAGCCCCAGATCCTTGTGGGAGGAGAACACCCCGTCGTCATTTACCACGATGCCGCAGCTCTCCTGCCCCCGGTGCTGCAGGGCATAAAGCCCATAGTAGGCAAGCCACGCCACGTCAGACACCCCGGGGGTTCTGACCCCGAAAACTCCGCACTCCTCATGCAAACTCATTGCGCCCCTCCCAAAGAAAACTCTTTTGCCGCCTGGATAAACCCCTGAAACAGGGGATGGGGATGGTTGGGCCGGCTTTTAAACTCAGGGTGGTACTGAACCCCCACAAAAAACGGCCTGTCCCCCAGCTCCACGGTCTCCACCAGCCTGCCGTCCGGCGAAGTCCCGCTTACCACAAGCCCATGGGCTTCAAGAATTTTCCGGTAATCATTGTTAAATTCATACCGGTGCCGGTGCCTCTCGCTGATCAGCGTTTTGCCATAGCACCGCTCCATGACGGTTCCCTCTTTTATGACGCAGGGACAGGCCCCCAGCCGCAGGGTCCCGCCCTTGTCAATATCGCCGCTCTGCCCTGGCATAAAGTCAATCACCTTACACCTGCAAAGCTCGTCAAACTCCCCGGAATCAGCCTCACAGAGCCCGGCCACATGTCTGGCAAACTCGATCACCGCCACCTGCATCCCCAGACAGATGCCCAGAAAAGGAAGCTTCTTCTCCCGGGCCGTCTTCACCGCCAGG
Organism: uncultured Hungatella sp.; assembly: GCA_910588505.1. GTDB lineage: Bacteria > Bacillota > Clostridia > Lachnospirales > Lachnospiraceae > UBA3402. The sequence continues at coordinate 4,338 of CAJUPQ010000045.1, forward strand.
ATCATTCCCTCCACCCCACGGCTGCCAAACCCTCCCGGAACCAAAATACCGTCAAGGCCCGAAAGTCTCTCCCCGCGGTTGTCCTCTGTCAGCTCCTCCGAATCGATCCAGTGGATACAGACCTTAGACCGGCAGTAAAATCCCCCGTGGCGCAGAGCCTCCGCCACAGAAAGGTAGGCGTCATGAAGCCCCACATACTTGCCCACAAGGCCGATATGCACCTTCCCTGTACATGCCTTGCTCTGCTCCACCATGTCCCGCCACCCGTCCAGGTCAGGCTCCGGGGCCTCAATGCCCAGCTCTCTGCACACCACCCCGGAAAATCCCGACTGTTCCAGCATCAGCGGCGCCTCGTACAGGTTGGGAATCGTAAGATTTTCAATGACACAGTCCGGCTTTACATTGCAAAACAGGGATATCTTTTTAAATATCCCTTCCTCCAAAGGCCGGTCGCACCGCAGGATAATCATATCCGGATGGATGCCCATCCCCTGCAGCTCCTTTACCGAGTGCTGGGTGGGCTTTGATTTGTGTTCGTCGGACCCTTTAAGGTACGGCACCAGAGTCACATGGATAAACAGGCTGTTCTCCCGCCCTGCCTCCAGGGAGATCTGCCGCACCGCCTCGATAAAGGGCTGGGACTCCATGTCCCCGATGGTTCCTCCGATCTCTGTGATCACCACGTCCGCCCCGGTCTTTTTCGCCACCCGGTACACAAACTCTTTTATCTCATTGGTGATGTGGGGGATCACCTGGACTGTGGAACCCAGATACTCCCCCCGCCGCTCCTTGTTCAGCACATTCCAGTAAACCTTCCCTGTGGTTAAGTTGGAATACTGATTCAGATCCTCGTCAATAAACCGCTCATAGTGGCCCAGGTCCAGATCCGTCTCCGTGCCGTCCTCGGTCACATACACTTCCCCGTGCTGATAGGGACTCATGGTCCCAGGGTCCACATTGATGTAGGGGTCCAGCTTCTGGGCCGCCACCTTAAGCCCTCTGGCTTTTAAAAGGCGGCCCAGGGAAGCGGCTGTGATCCCCTTGCCAAGACCGGAGACCACGCCTCCGGTCACAAAGATGTATTTTGCCATCACCTCACCCCAAACAACAGATCCCCATAACTTGGATAAGGCCAATACTTCTTTGCCGTAACCTGTTCCGCCTCATCACACACACTCCGGAGATCCTCCATAGTATTTAACACAACATCACGGATAAACTCGCTCTGCCCGATCACATCCCCGATTTCCTGTAAGGACGCAACTACCTCCTCCAGCTTCCCGGCTCTCTCTGCGATGCCGTCTGTCAGCTCTGACAGTTTTCTCACCAGCCCGCTCTCATACCTGCAGGCCAGATTCTCGTCCACCGCCCTCTTTGCCGCGGCTGTCCTGGCCACCTCATAGGCATAGGCTTCCACAGCGGGGAGAATGTCTGTCTTTGCCATATCCACCATGGTGTTGGCCTCGATCAATACGGTCTTGCAGTAATTATCCAGCATGATCTCGCATCTGGACTTTAGCTCCGCCTCCGAGAACACCTTGTGGCCTGTAAGCATATCCACGTTCTTTTGATCCAGCAGATGGGGCATACAGTCCGGCGTGGTCCGATCATTCAAAAGGCCTCTGTTTTCCACAGCCTCTTTGATCCAGGCCTCGTCATACCCGTTTCCGTTAAAGATGATCTTTTTGTGATCCTTGATGGTCTTGCGGATCATCTCGTGAAGGGTTGACTCAAAATCCTCCGCCCCCTCCAGCCGGTCCGCGTAGATCTTTAAGCTCTCCGCAACCGCGCTGTTGAGCATCATGTTGGCGCAGGCAATGCTGTTGGAAGACCCCAGCATGCGGAACTCAAATTTATTGCCCGTAAACGCGAAGGGCGACGTGCGGTTTCTGTCTGTGGTGTCCCGGTTAAACTTGGGAAGCACATCCACCCCCAGCTTCATCTGGGTCTTAGCCGTTCCCCGGTAGGGCTTTCCCGTCTCAATAGCCTCCAGGACATCGTTTAACTCCTCCCCCAGGAACATGGACACTACCGCAGGCGGAGCCTCATTGGCCCCCAGCCGGTGGTCATTGCCCGCCGTGGCCACAGACAGGCGCAGCAGATCCTGATAATCATCCACAGCCTTGATAACCGCGCACAGAAACAGCAAGAACTGGGCGTTCTCATAGGGCGTATCCCCAGGCGAGAGAAGATTCACTCCGGTGTCCGTGGCCAGGGACCAGTTGTTGTGCTTGCCGCTGCCATTGACCCCGGCAAACGGCTTCTCATGAAGCAGACACACCAACCCGTGCCTTGAGGCTACCTTCTGCATGATCTCCATAGTCAGCTGGTTCTGATCCGTGGCTATATTAGTGGTGGTGTAGATGGGGGCAAGCTCGTGCTGAGCCGGAGCCACCTCATTGTGCTCCGTCTTGGCAAGGATCCCCAGCTTCCACAGCTCTTCATTTAACTCCTCCATGTAAGCCGCGACTCTTGGCTTGATGACCCCAAAATAGTGGTCATCCATCTCCTGGCCCTTAGGCGGCTTAGCCCCAAACAGGGTCCGCCCCGTAAACTTAAGATCCGGTCTCTTGTCGTACATCTCTTTTGTGATCAGAAAATACTCCTGCTCAGGCCCCACACAGGTGCGGACACATTTCACACCCTTATTCCCAAAGAGCCGCAAGATCCGCATGGCCTGCTTATTCAGCGCCTCCATGGACCGCAGAAGAGGCGTCTTTTTATCCAGGGCCTCCCCGCCATAAGAGCAGAACGCCGTGGGAATACACAGGGTCTTTCCCTTGATAAACGCGTAGGAGGTAGGATCCCATGCCGTGTACCCTCTGGCCTCAAAGGTGGCCCGCAGCCCTCCCGACGGGAACGAGGAAGCATCCGGTTCCCCCTTGATCAGCTCTTTGCCGGAAAACTCCATGATAACGCCTCCGTCAGGGGAGGGGGAGATAAAGCTGTCGTGCTTCTCCGCCGTGATTCCGGTCAAAGGCTGGAACCAGTGGGTGTAATGGGTAGCTCCCCGCGCCACGGCCCAGTCCTTCATGGCAGATGCCACCGCGTTGGCAACGCCGATATCCAGCTTGGCTCCCTGGTCAATGGTCTTTCTCAAAGATCTGTACACTCCCGCCGAAAGACTGGCTTTCATCACCCTGTCGTCAAATACCATGCTTCCAAAATATCCTGATACATCCTGCATAATCTCTTCCTCCTCACCATCCTGTTAGGGTTTTCCCGCCCCAAAAAGCCGCCGCGGCGCGGGTCTGAACAAAAGGTTGAATTAAAAAAGGCAGGGAGATCTCTCATGCGAAGGGGATACATGAAAGACATCCTTGCCTTTTTTATTCTTATCTGTCCCAAAAAAAGAGAGCGTCTCCGAGTCTGTGACTCAAAGACGCCCTTGCCTTTTCGTTGCGAATTATAAACCTTTAGGAAGGATTTGTCAAGTGTTTTTAAGTATATAATTGAGTGAGCAAAGTCGGCGTTAGTCGCAAAGCCAGACAGAGAAGGAGAGATGTCCCGTCCCTCCCTGGCATCACGACAATCCTAGCCTCCATGCATAGTTAACCACCCTTTGCAGATATTTCATGCCCTTACAAAAGAGCAAAGAAACCTGTATCTTAAGCAGGAACAGATGTTTGCCAAAAGCAATACCAGAAAAGGGGGGGCGGATCATCTCCCTTTTCGGCAGAAGTTCCCATCCTATCTTTTCACACGATCCAGAAAATAAACGCCAGCGCCCCGCCGCAGGCTGCCGCGCAGATCACAAGCGCCACGCTCCAGTAGATAGCCATATTGGCCTTGGCGCTGTAGGCCCTCTTCATCCTCAGCCAGTAAAGCAGCTTTGCAAAGAGGAAGGCCAGCAGCATAACATAGATCCACATCCCCGCCATAACAAGGATCAGTGTCTTCTTCGAGTATTGCCCCATGGTGTACGCCATGGGAGCCATGCTCATGACTAAAATGGTCCAGATGATCGCACCATTCTTCCTTCTGACCCGCATCCACGGGGCGCATGGAAGAATGCCCTCCTCCCTTAAAGACTTGCCTGCTCTGGCTTTCCAACCCAGAAAATCTCCCAGACTCACTGCCAAAGCCGCCACCATAAGTAAAAGCCCCCACCCATTCACACAAATAAGCGTCTTTCTCACATAACAGCTGTACAGGTTAGTGAGGATCAGCAGCCCAAATATCACATACACCAAGCGATTATTCCCCTGGCAGGCCTGACAGATCCGCTCATACCGCTCTTTCGGGTCCGTCTCCACCACGACCGCCTCCTCATCCTCCGTGAAAAAGATGTGAAGATACCCTGTACTCCCGGCATAGTCCCACCCCGCGTCCCGGCAGAACTCCCGGTAGGCCTTCAGGTTCTCCGACTGGTTGGACGCGTAGGCGCTGGGCTTTTCCATGACCTCCACGCAGTACCGTATCCTGTGGGGCGCGCATGGCTCAAACCGAAGAAACAGGCTGCCAACGCTCACAAGCCGCCACCCCTTTAAAGCCATATCCTCCAGGTAATCCCTCAAAGAGTCATTCTCAAAGACCTGAAAAAACGCAGGTACATACTTACTTCTCATTCTCATCACCTAACCCTCCTGTCCGGGCAGCAAGATCCTGCTTCCCCAATCCCCTTCTCTGTCCGTTCTGTTCTTCCTGTCCTTCTGCGTCCTCCGCCTCCAAATAGGGCGCGCCGTCCCGTATCAGCGTCCGGAGTCTGGTATACTCTGTGTACACCATCCCCTTTCCCTTCTCCGTGATCACATAGTACCGCTTTCTGCCTGCGCTCTCCGTCTCCCGGATCATCCCCTGCTCCTGAAAACGCCCCAAAAGCGTGTACAGCGTGCCGGGACCGATTCGGATCCGCCCCTGTGACAGTTCATCCGCCCGCCTGGAAATATCCGCCCCGCACTGCTCATCCCACAGAGCCAGCAATATATAGTACATCTGCTCGCTGAGACTCTGAAACTGCTCCCGGGCCATAGGACCTTCCTCCTTTCATTAATATCGAATATCGATATTTGTATTATAGTATCGATATTCGATATTGTCAACCGTCAAATAAAAAACCTGCCAATATCTGACAGGTTTTTTACTATATCTCTATTTATTTCCTCCTACTCCAGCTCCCAGATCGCCCTGTCCCTCTGAAAATACAGGCACACGCCGATTCCCGCGAAAGCGATGACAAAGAACAAAAACGCCGCTCCGGACCCTTTTCCGGTCCCGAACATGCGGGCCAGAATACTCCCTGCGTCCTGCCTGGCCATCACCGGTTCAAAGACCGCGTCCACCAGAAATCCTCCCAGAAAATAGCCCACGGGGATGGTAAAAAACTGCAGGGAATTTCTCACGGAGTACACCCGCCCCTGCATATCCACCGGCACGCGAAGACGCATAATGGCGTCCAGGTTGGTGCTCATAAGGGGGATGGCGATCCACCCCAGAAATCCTCCCACACACCACACAGACGGCGTCCTTCCAAATGCCAGCAGGAAATTCTCCGTGCTCATGGAAAACAGCAGGCATCTGCAGATAACCCTCACCCGGCTTTTGGGCGCCTTCATAAAGGAGGCCAGAACGCTTCCCGCAAAGGTGGCGCCGCCGATCACCCCATTAACCAGGCCCATCACCTTTTCGCCTCCCCCTTCCCTGGAAAGCATCATAGCCGGAAAGGCCGCCTCGTAGACAGAGGCCACCAGATTGATGGCTGCCAGAAAGAAAATCAGGTGAAAGATCCCCCGCTCCTGTCTCAGGTAAGCGATCCCTTTTCCCGCCGAGGCAAGCAGTCCCTCCTTCTCCCCCTCATCCCTCTCATTCTCGGGAATCTTTATGCAGAAGGCCAGAGTCACAAAGGCGATGACAAAGGTAAACAGATCAAAAACCGCGACGGCTCCCATTCCCGCCAGCCCCAAAACCGCGGTGGCGATAATGGGCGTCATGATGGAATTCAGGGAGGAGGCAAAATACTTAAGCCCGCCCACCCGCTGGTAATACTTCTTCGGCAGCACCCTGGTGACAGCCACCTCCGACGCCGGCTGCTGCACCGTGTTCATCAGTCCGTTGACCATGTTCAAAAGGTAGAGATGCCAGATCCTCAGCCTGTCCCCTCTAAGCAGAACCAGCATGATCACCGTGGTAAGGGCCGCTGTGGAGTCGCATACCAGCATGGTGGTTTTCTTGTTCCACTTATCGCTTAAAGCCCCGGCAAAAATGCTGAACACCACATAGGGCGCGTAGGAACTTACCATCAGAAGGGCTGTCATCAGCGCCGAGCCCTGTTGGGTGTAAGACCAGATCACCAGCCCGTAGCTGGTCATGGCGCTGCCCAGACCGGAAAATGACTGGGTGAGCCACAAAATCAGGTACGTCTTCATCTCTTTCACAGCTGTCAAAAATTCTTTAACGTTTTTCATAGACTTTGCTCCTTTTCAGACAAATGTGATTTACCTGGACGCGCAAAGTCCCAGAGCAGTCTCTAAACGCTCCTCACTGTGCAATCCTGCTCTAAAAGACCTTGCACGGAGCTTTTGCAATGCACATATACATGCAGTTTCCTCTTCTCATACCGCCCGCCTCCCATCTGAATTTGTGTCCCTATTTTACCACATAATGTTGATAAATGATAGACCCAACGCGCCCCAAGCCCCATTTACCAGTTGAAAACCTCTCAACATAAAGCTATAATACAAGAATGCACCAAACCAAAAATCCAACCACCAGAAAAGAGGACATCACGTATGAAGATCACCATCATCGACGGCCAGGGCGGCAAGATGGGACGGACCGTCATCGAGCAGTTAAAGAAAAACCACCCGGACCTGCCCTTGTACGCCATTGGCACCAACTCCACAGCCACCGCCGCCATGGTAAAAGCGGGAGCGGACTACGGGGCCACAGGGGAGAACCCCTGCATTGTCAATGCCAGGGACTCGGACATCATCATCGGCCCCATTGGCATTGTCTTTGCCGACGCCCTCTTGGGGGAGATCACCCCTGCCATCGCCCAGGCCATCGGCGCCAGCAAAGCCTACAAGATCCTGATCCCGGTAAACCGGTGCAACCACTACATTGTCGGATGCAAAGAAGCCGGCCTGGGAGAATACATCCGCATGGTATGCGAAAAGGTGGACACGCTTCTCTAGAGGTCCACCTTTTTAGTGAGCAAATGATCATGTTTATGGCATTTCCAGACTCTGACGACGTACTTTTCGGCTGGACACCCCAAATATAACAGGCAGAATCCACTCCGATCAATATGACGCACAACCCCTGCGGCTGATAAAACAGCTATCTTTCCGCCACAGAGTCGAAACCGCAACCCTACCGGAACCACTTTAAGTGAGCAAACCTTAGCCAGCGAATCCTGTTTTTGCCAGGGAGGGAAGGCAGGCTGTGTGCCGGGCGGGTGAATTTATGCCATGGAGATGAGACCAGGGAAACAGGAGGGCCTAACCCCGACTGGTTCCCGCTTTAAGGGCTCATCGGAATGCTTGGCATATCTGAACCCGGACAGGACCATCCTTCCCTTCTCTGACTGGCCCCGCGACTACCCTCGCCCCCTTTGCTCACTCACCAATACACCCATCCCGTTCCCTAAGTCCTAAGCGATGTCCCAGACCGAAAAACCCTCACAAAATAGAAGATCTCCGCAGCCGCGGTAATAATCCAGGAAAACACATACAAAAGATACAAAGACTCAATGGTCCTGAAATACGCGAACACGGTCCAGATCCACAAAAGCCGGAACACCGTGGACCCTGCCGTCACGATAAGCATAGGCACAATGGTCTTTCCCAGCCCCCTGGAAGCGGCGATGGCGCAGTCCATAAACGCGCTGACACAGTAGGAAAGGGCCATAACCGTGATCCGCCTGATCCCCGCGTCCACCACAGCTCTCTCATTGGTAAACAACGACAAGAACGGATACCGGAACACATAGATCCCAACGCCCAGAACTAACCCCAGACCAAACGAGTACACCAGGCAGATCACAAAACTCCGCTTGATCCGGTCCCGCTTCCCCGCACCCAGGTTTTGGGCAATGAAGCTGGTGCAGGCCATATAGAAGGCCTCCATCATGTTGTACACCAGAGGGTCCGAGTTGGCGGCGGCTGAATTGCCCTCCACCATCACGTGATCAAAAGAATTCACGCTGGTCTGCACAAACAAATTTGCCACCGCAAACAAAGCGTACTGGACGGCAGAAGGGATTCCGATCCGCAGGATCCGGCGCATCTTGTCCTTATCTACGCCCAGACAGTCAAGGCGCAGACCAAAACTTTCCTGGCTGCGCAGCAACAGCCAAAGGACCAGCCCTGCGGAAATATACTGGGAGATAATGCTGGCAATGGCCACGCCGCTGACCCCCATATTGCAGACAATCACAAACACAAGATTCAGCGCCACATTGACCACCCCGGCAAAGGTCAGGTAGTACAGAGGCCTTCTGGTATCCCCCGCGGCGCTAAGCACTCCGTTGCCCAGATTAAACATGGCCAGGGCCGGCGTACCCAGAAGATAGATCCGCAGATACAAAGCCGCGTCCTTTATCAGCTCATCCTTGGTGTTCATAAGCCTTAAGATACCGCCTGCGAAAACCATCCCAAGGACCATGATCGCCAGGCCGAAAAACGCCATCACCACAGCCGCCGTGTGAACCGTCTGTTTCACGCCCTGGCTGTCCTTTGCGCCGATGTACAGGGCGGTCAGGGCACTGACGCCGCTTGCCAGTCCCAAAAGGATCCCTGTGGACAAAGTCACCAGAATACTGGTGGAACCTACGGCCCCCAGGGCGATAGGACCCGCGAACTTGCCCACCACCGCCACGTCGGAGATATTAAACACTACCTGCAGAATATTGGAAAACATCAGCGGCACGCTGAAATACAGGATCTTTCTCCACAGAGAGCCTGTACACATATCCATCTCGTAGCTTTTCATCTTGCTGTCCCAATCAGGCAAAATGCCTCCGGACCTGCCAGAGACATCTCCCCTCTCTTCCTCTCTCCTTCCCGTTTCCCATTTTGCGGCCTGTCAAAGCCGCCTTCCTAAAACCTTCCACTCACCCTGCGAATTTGGCCCAGTACCCCTGGAGGAAAATGACCAGGATCACCACGGGAAGCACATAGCTCACATAGGTTCTGGCCCACTTAGGGAACTTTATGCCTGTGCCCTCATTGGCCTCTGCCAAAAACTTGTCAAATCCCCACCCGTACCTGCTGGTGCAGAACAAAAGATACAGAAGGCTTCCGATGGGAAGCAGATTATTGCTCACCAGAAAATCCTCCAGATCCAGCACTCCCGTGCCATCCCCAAGAGGCATAAAGGAACTCCACACATTAAAGCCCAGGACGCAGGGAACCGACAAAAGGATCATGGCCGCCACATTGCACACCACCGCCGTTTTCACGGAACACCCGGTCAGATCCGTGGCAAAAGACACGATATTCTGAAACACCGCGATGACGGTGGACATGGCCGCAAAGGACATAAACAGAAAAAACAGGCTGCCCCAGACCCGTCCGCCTGCCATGTGGTTAAATACATTTGGCAGGGTGATGAAAATAAGAGAAGGCCCCGCGTCCGGCTGGATGCCAAAGGCAAAGCAGGCCGGGAAAATAATAAGCCCCGCCATAAACGCCACCAGCGTGTCCAGACACAGAACACTGATGGCCTCCCCGGCCAGCCGCTTCTCCTTGCCGATATAGCTTCCGAAGATCGCCAGGGCGCCAATACCGATGCTCAAAGTAAAGAAAGACTGCCCCAGGGCAGCGAACACCGCCTCCCCGATCCCGGCCTCCCGCACTCTGGCAAAATCCGGCTTTAAGTAGAACTCAAGGCCCTCCCCTCCGCCTTCGATCATCATAGAATTAACCGCCAGCACCACCATCAGCACAAGAAGGCAGACCATCATCCACTTGGTAATCTTCTCCACGCCGTTTTTAAGGCCCATGCCGCAGACCGCAAACCCCAAAAGCACCACGATAACCATCATGGCCATCATAAGGATCGGGTCAGCCAGCATGCCTCCAAACTGTCCGGCCACCTGATCCGCCGAAAGCCCCGTAAAATCTCCCATGAGCATTTTCACGAAATACAGGATCATCCACCCTGCCACTGTGGTGTAAAACATCATCAGCAGATAATTTCCCGCAAGGGCTATGCACTTTCCCCAATGCCATTTACTCCCCTTTGGCTCCAGCACCTCAAAGGAGAGGACCGCGCTTTTCTGGCTGGCTCTTCCCACCGCAAATTCCATAACCACCACAGGAAGTCCCAGTACCAGCAAAAACAGCAGATAGATCAGCACAAAAGCCGCCCCTCCGTACTGCCCCACAATATAGGGAAATCTCCAAACGTTTCCCAGCCCGATGGCGCACCCCGCCGATATGAGGATGAACCCCAGCCTGGATGAAAATTTTTCTCTCTCCACGATCAGTCTCCTTTGTCCGTAAATATTTGGCAATTTTTGCAAACACGCTCTCCATTATAACAGCACCCAGGGGAAAACACAAGAAACCAGTCTTCTCTCCTCTATACCAGCTGCCCATAAAGCTCCGCCGGCACATAGGCCTTCACAAAGATCCCGTCCTCCTGGTACTCCTCCGCCAAAAGCTCCCCATATTTCCGGATGGACTGGATCTTTCCCGCATCCCCGTAACCGTACACCTTTTCCAGATAGATCCTGTCGTTCCTTAAAATGTTCTCCAGAGTCTCCAGCAGTTCATCCGCCCCCTGACCGGTCTTTGCCGACATCTTTACCTGGTAATCCGCCGACAGATCCTTTAAGATAACCTCCCCCTCCAGCTTGTCCATCTTGTTAAACACGGTGACCACGATCTTGTCCGTCACCTCCAGCTGCTTTAAGGTCTCATACACAATATGCATCTGTATATCCATCTGATGGTTGGAACAGTCCACCACGTGGAGGATGATATCACAGTACCTGGCCTCCTCCAGAGTGCTCTTAAACGCCTCGATCAGGTGGTGGGGAAGCTTGCGGATAAACCCCACCGTGTCCGTCAGAAGGATGTTCTGGCCTCCCGGCAGAGTCACGTTTCTGGTGGTAGGGTCCAGGGTGGCAAAAAGCTTGTCCTCTGCCAGGATCCCCGCGTCCGTCAGATAGTTTAACAGCGTGGATTTTCCTGCGTTGGTATACCCCACAATGGCGGCCACCTTTGTGTGAGCCCGCTCCCTCTGCCGGCGCTGCACCTGCCTGTGGCACTCCACCTCCTTAAGCTCTCCCTTAAGCTGGCTGATGCGCTCGTGGATCAGACGGCGATCCATCTCCAGCTTTTTCTCCCCGGGCCCTCTGGTGCCGATGCCTCCGCCCAGCCTGGACAGGGAATTTCTAAGGCCCACCAGCCTGGCTGCCCGGTATTTTAACTGGGCCAGCTCCACCTGAAGCTTTCCCTCCCTTGTCCTGGCCCTGCCGGCGAAAATATCCAGGATCACCATGGTCCGGTCTATAACCTTTGTCTCCAGCTTATCCTCCAGATTGCGAAGCTGAATCGGCGACAGCTCGTCGTCGCACACCACCCCCGTGGCGTCATATTCCCACAAAAGCTCCTTTACCTCGTCGATCTTTCCCTTTCCCAGATAAGTTGCCGGGTGGATCTTCTCCCGGTTCTGGATCACCCGCCCTGCGGTCACAGCCCCTGCGGTCTTTACTAACTCCTCCAGCTCGTCTAAGCTCTTCTCTGTGTCATCATTTTCCCCAAGGCTTACGGCAAACAGAAGCACCCGCTCCTCGGTCTCTTTCAGATCAATTAATTCCGCCACAAAAACTCCTTCCTGTCTGTCCTATTTATCTGGTCTTTAAAAAATCCATCTCCTTCTGAATCTCCGGATCAGCCCCGTAGGCCGCGGTATACTGCTCCAGGATCGTCAATGCCCTGGCAAAGTCCAGTTTCTTCTCATAAGCCGCCGCCTGATTCAAATACAGACTTCCCATGACGGACTGGTCGCCGGTCTTCACCCCCTGCTCCAGATACTGAAGGGCCAGGTCAGTCTCCCCCGCCTCCAGCTCGCACACCGCCATACGGTTATAAAGTTCCCCGCTGGCCACGCCGCCATTCACCGCCTGCTCATAGAGGCCCATGGCCTCGTCAAACCGCCCCGCCTCTGTCAGCGCCTGCCCCAGAGCCAGAAGGATCCGGGCCGTCTCCTCACTTCCGGCTTCATATAGCTTCTTATACTCCTCCACAGCCTCGTCAAGCTGCCCCGCCGCAATGTAAAGCCGGCAAACCCGCGTCCGGTACTCCTCCCGCTCCTCATCCACCTGCATAAGCACCTGATAGGTGTAAGCCGCGGCCTGATAGTCTCCGGCCCGGTACTCCGCCTCAGCCCGGTATTTCAGGATGTCCAGCTCAAACTCCCCCACCACCTTGGAGGACAAGGCCAGAGCCTGCTCAAAAGACTGGATCGCCTCCTCATAATTGCCGCCGTCCAACTGTTCGATGCCCAAAAGGCGGATCTCCTCCCGCTCCTTCTGGCTGCCGCCGCAGCCTGCCGTCCCCAAGACCGAGACCACGCAGACTGCCGCCAGAAGACAGCGGATCTTCCCCAGGACAGCGCCAATCCCCGTGCTCCCCAGCCCGCCCCGGTCCTGTCCTTCCAGCTCATCCACCTCGTCAAAGACCACCTGGGGCTGATGCTCCATGATCCGAAACTGGCATATCCTGTCATTGACCCGGATCTTGGTGTCCCTCAAAGCATACGCCGGAAAATACCACTGGTCATTGCCGCCGCAGTAACTCTCGTCAATAATCCCCATATGGTTCGTCTGGATAATGCCGAAATTCTTAAATGTGGAACTCCTGGGCACAATATGAGCCTCATACCCTTTGGGAAGCTTCATGGCCACCCCCAGAGGGATCAGCCGAAACTCCCCAGCCGAAAGCTCCACATCCTCGGCGCACCGCAGGTCGATCCAATCCGAGACACCTCCTATATACGTCAGTCTGTCAATCTTATCCGTAAAATACTTTATCTGAATCCTCTCCACAGCCACCTATCCTCCCCCGCTTATCGGTTTCCCCCAATTCTACCATACCAGGGAAATGCTGTAAACAGCTTCTAAGAGAACCCAGATAAAAAAGTAGGCGGCTGTCACTGTGCATGGGGTAGAATTGAGTCAGCAAAGGGGCGAGGGGGGGTGTCGTGAATCCGGTAGGGAGGGAAGGAAGGCTGTGTGCCATCCGGGTTCAGATACCCTATAAATACTAACTTGCATCTTGACGCAGCCATCTTCCTCTACACAGAGCGCGCACCCCCTAAAACAAAAAGGCCGGAAGCCGCCGCCTTTTTCGCCTGCTCCCCGACCTTTTTATAATCTGCCGCTTTTTCTCTACCGGATCTCCAAAACCTTATAATCCTGGTCCTCCACTGTCTTCTTCAGCACATCATCCTCCACCTGGCTACTTAAGGTGACCACAGCCGTACCGGCCTCATGGCTCACCACGGCGCCTGTCACCTGGGGCAGAGCCTCCAGGCACTTTTTCACTCTGGCCTCGCAGTGTCCGCACATCATTCCCTCGATCTTCAATGTCTTTTCCATGGTTGATTCCTCCATTTTCTTTGCTTCGATTTTTTTATCTCTCTTCGCGTCATGGACGCGGAACAGATTCAGTCTTAGAGCGTTGCTCACCACGCAGAAGCTGGACAGGCTCATGGCCGCGGCCCCAAACATGGGATTTAACTTCCATCCAAATATAGGATACCACAATCCCGCTGCCAGGGGGATCCCCACCACATTGTAGAAAAACGCCCAGAACAGATTCTCATGGATATTTCGCAGGGTGGCCCGGCTTAAGCGGATCGCCGCCGGAACGTCCTTCAGATGGCTCTTCATCAGCACCACATCCGCCGCGTCGATGGCAATATCCGTCCCCGCCCCGATGGCGATCCCGATATCAGCCCTGGTCAGCGCCGGTGCGTCGTTAATCCCGTCCCCCACCATAGCCACCTTTCCCTTTTTCTTCAGAGAGCGGATCACGCTCTCCTTGCCCTCCGGCAGCACCCCGGCTATAACCTGGTCAACGCCCGCCTGGGCTCCGATGGCCTTTGCCGTCCTCTCATTGTCCCCGGTCAGCATCACCACATGGATCCCCATGTTCTTAAGCTCCCTCACCGCCTGGGGACTGTCCTCCTTGATCACGTCTGCCACGGCAATGATCCCCGTAAGCTGTCGGTCCCTGCCGAAAAACAGCGGCGTCTTTCCCTCCTGGGCCAGAGCCTCTGATCTTTCCTTTAACTCCTTCGGGATCTCCACATGGCTGCCTATAAAGTTTAAGTTGCCTCCGGCAAGCTGACAGTCCCCGATCCGGGCAGTGAGCCCGTTGCCCGGAAGGGCTTTAAACTCTGTCACCTCCCGGTTCTCCACTCCCATCTCCTCGGCCTTCAATAGGATGGCTTTGGCCAAAGGGTGCTCGCTCTTTCTCTCAAGCCAGTAAGCTTCCTTAAGAAGTTCCTCCTGGGAGATACCCGGAGCAGGTATCATATCCGTCACTTTCGGCTCCCCGCTTGTGATGGTTCCCGTCTTGTCAAGGGCCACCACCTGCACCTTTCCCGCCTCCTCCAGGGACACCGCCGTCTTAAACAAAATACCGTTTTTCGCCCCCATGCCGTTGCCCACCATGATGGCCACCGGCGTGGCCAGCCCCAGGGCACAGGGACAGCTGATGACTAACACCGAGATCCCCCGAGCCAAGGCAAAGCCAATGTTCTCCCCGGCCAAAAGCCACGCCGCAAGGGTAATGACCGCAATGGCTATAACTGTCGGGACAAAGATCCCGGACACCCGGTCCGCCACTTTGGCAATAGGCGCCTTGGTGGCAGCCGCGTCGCTTACCATCTGGATGATCTGGGAAAGGGTGGTGTCCTCCCCCACTCTGGTGGCCTCACAGCGGATAAATCCGGACTGATTTACCGTGGCCGCGGACACCTTATCCCCTGCCCCCTTATCCACGGGAATACTCTCCCCGGTGAGAGCCGACTCATTGACCGCGCTGCTTCCCTCCAGCACCACGCCGTCCACAGGGATATGTTCCCCAGGCCGCACCACAAAGACGTCGCCCTTTCTCACCTGCTCTACCCCGACTTCCACCTCCGCGCCGTCCCTTATGACCGCAGCCGTCTTGGGGGCCAGCTTCATCAGGCTTTTCAGCGCGTCCGTGGTTCTGCCTTTAGACCGGGCTTCCAGCATCTTTCCCACAGTTATGAGGGTCAGGATCATGGCCGCGGACTCAAAATAAAACTCGTGCATCCACCCCATAACCCCGGCCATATCCCCCCGCATCTGGGCGTCGGACATGGCAAACAGGGCATAGCTGCTGTACACAAAGGAAGCGCCCGCCCCCAGAGCCACCAGCGTATCCATGTTAGGCGCTCTGTGCAGCAGGCTTTTAAACCCGCTTATGAAAAACTTCTGGTTGATGACCATGATGATGACCGTCAGATACATCTGCAAAAGCCCCATAGCCATGTGGTTGCCCTCCAGAAAAGCCGGCACCGGCCAGTTCCACATCATATGGCCCATGGAAATGTACATCAACACAGCCAAAAATCCCACAGAGTACACAAGTCTCTGCTTTAAAATGGGTGTCTCCCTGTCCTTAAGCATCTCCTCCCCGGCCCCAGAGGCTGCTGCCGGGCTGTCCTGGCCCAAATTCTTTCCCTTCTCTAAGGCTCCATACCCCGCCTCCTCCACCGCTGCAATCACATCCTGAGGCGAAACATCCCCCTCCACCGCCATGGAATTGGTCAGCAGGCTCACGGAGCAGGAATCCACCCCCGGCACCTTACCCACCGCCTTCTCCACCCGGGCGCTGCACGCCGCGCAGCTCATGCCTGTCACTGTATACTGTTTCATCTCGACCTTTCATGCCTCCTTTGCCTATAAATGTACTCTCTACTTCATCAATTTCTGCAGCGTAGCCACCAGCTCGTCGATGGTCTCCTCTTTTCCCTCCCGGATATCCCTGGCCACGCAGGTCCGGATATGGTTGGCCAAAAGCACCTTATTAAAACTGTTGAGGGCCGCGTTGGCCGCCGCCACCTGCACCAGGATCTCCGGACAGTAAGCATCCCGCTCCACCATCCCCCGAATCCCCCGGATCTGCCCCTCGATCCGGTTCAGCCGGTGGATCAGGTCCCTGTACTCCTTATCCGGCCGCTCCTTGGTCTTATGACAGCACCCGCATCCATCCCTTTGCTCCATATCGTTCCCATTTTTAAGTTCCATAAACCGCGCCTCCTCCATGTTTCTATTATATACCCCCTACGGGTATATTGCAACCACTATTTTTCTCATTTACAAAAAAAGAAAACGGCCTGTCCCGCTTTTGGCAGAACCAGCCGAATATGTTACCCTCATTTCTCTAATTCGGATAAAATTGGAAATTTAAGTTTATTGTATTGTTTAGTGAGCAAAGACAGCGAAGGTTGTCGTGGAGCCAGTCAGAGAAGGAGAGCTGTCCGGCTCCACGACAACCTTCGCCCCCCTTGCTCACTAAACATCCCCTTCTTTAGAACCTAAAGAGCGATCTTCTCCCCCTTATCACACACCTTCTCTATCTTCCCGTCCCAGATCTTCCAGGCCTCCCCATACAATGTCTCCTGCCCATATTCACACAGCACATAACTTCCGTCCACCAAAGCATAGAACTCCCGGCCCACGCTGTCCCCATAGGTGATATCCTCCATAAGCCGCCTGCCGTCCAGTATCCGATCCCTGGTCTCCTGATAGTGAGGCAGGATCATCCTCCCTGTCAGCCCCAGTCCGGGAAGAAACCGTTGATACTCAAGATCCAGGGACTCCCCCGCAAGTTCCGGCTGGGCGTACACCGTATCGGCGCAGTTCATGGTCCCGGCGCTGATCCCCATGACCACTCCCTCATATCCTTGTATCCGCTCCTTAAGCTTGATCCTTCTGAAAAACCTATTCTGGGTAGGCACATGGCCTCCCGCCAGGATCACCACAGAGCTCTCCGAAAGAAGCCGGGAAAGATCCCCCTCATTTCTATCATCCACCATCACCAGGCGGGACACCGGAATCCCGCTGATCTGAAAAAACCCCTCAAACTCTCCCCGCATTTTGTCGTTGTGGCCAAAATCTCCAGGATCCGAGCTGATCATCACGCACTGACACCCCGGCTCCCATCCCTGGCAAAACCGCTCAAGAAATCCGTTCTCCTTGCTGTACCCGTACAGGATTCGCCCGTCCTCCTGGGGATAGGGGCTGCACGGGCTGCTGGTCAAAAATAGTCTCATCTTCCCCTCCTTGGCCTGCAGCAACACCCGATGCCAAGGGCTCCGGCGCCTGTGTGGCAGGACACACCCAGAGACAGCTGATCGCACATAACCTCCATCCCGGGAAACGCCTCCCCGATCTCCTTCACCCACTGCTTTGTCTCCTCCTCGGACGCGCTGGAGGCAGCCAGAAGATACAGCTCCCCCTGCTGCCTGGCCTCCAAAAACCTGGTATTCATGTCATGCTCCATGGCTTCCAGCATAACCTTTTTCGCCTTCAAAGATCCCCGGCACTTTTTGTAGGAATCCAAAACCCCCACGTCCAGCTTCAAAACGGGCTTAATGTTCAACACTGTCCCCAGAAGGGCTGTGGCCGGCGTGATCCGCCCTCCGCGCTTTAAGTGCTCCAGAGTATCCACCCCTATGTAGATCTCCACATCCTCCCTGGACGCCTCCACAATGTCCTTGATCTCCCCGCCCGAACACCCTTCGCTGACGAGTTCCAGGGTGTCAAGCACCAGCCGGTGCAAAGGCGTGGACACCCGCCCGTGATCCACCACAAACACCCGCCCCTCATAAGGCTCCTCCTGGGCCATGGCCATGGCTGTGGCACAGGAACCGCTAAGCCCGCTGCTGATAGGCATATACACGATCTCCTCAAACTGTTCAAGGCCCTGGTCCCACAGCTTCAGCACCTCCGCCGGGGACGGCTGGGAAGTGGTGATGTCCGCCCCTGAATCCAGCTTCTCAAAAAATTCCTCTCTTGACAGGGTCACATCCTCATAAAAACACTGGTCATCTATGTAAAACGGCATAGGCAGTACCAAGATCCCCAACCTTTTCGCCTCCTCCTGGGAGATACCGCTGTGGCTGTCCGTAATAATACCTACTGACTTGTTCATAACAATCCTCCTTCTTATCTTAATGTACTCTCGGAGTCTCTTTGTGCCTGATTTTGTGAGATGATTTTTTGTCAGATGTGCATAAATTTATGAGGCGTACGTGGAACGTACGTTGATTAAATTTATGTGCATATGACGGAAAATCATCCACAAAGGCAGGTGCAGGAGAGATTCCGAGAGTACATCTTAACGCCTAACCCGGACGGCGCACAGCCTGCCTTCTCTCTCCGGCTTCGCCATAACCGCCGCCCCTGCTCACTCAACACAACGATCCATTTTGCGCAAGAAATCGTTTTTAAGGCCTAATCGTCACATGTCCTCTTCAGGCTGCTCCCCATCCTCCTCCAGGCGAAGGTTTAACTCCTCCTCCACCTCGCTGCGGATCTCCTCCGCCCGCACCGGGTCCATGTCCGGAAGTTCCTCCCTGGAACCGATGCCAAACCGCCGCAAAAACTCCTCTGTGGTGGCAAACAGCGCCGGCCGTCCCGGCGCGTCCAGCCGTCCCACCTCCTGGACCAGGTTGTACTCTACCAGACGGTTCACCGCGTGGTCCGACTTCACCCCCCGGATCTTCTCGATCTCCAGCTTAGTCACCGGCTGCTTGTAGGCAATGATGGAAAGAGTTTCCAGGGCCACGTCCGTGAGCATATGCTTTTTCGGCGCGGCGGCCACCCGGATAAGATTATCATAGTACTCCACCCGGGTACACATCTGATAGCACCCGTCCAGCTCGATGATCTGAATCCCCCGCTTCCCTCTTTCATACCGCTGCCTAAGCCCCTCCACAGCCATCCGGGCTTCCTTCTCATCCCCCTGGATGGCCGCGGCCAGCTGCCGCAGCTCCACCGACTCCCCCATGGTAAACAAAACCGCCTCCACCACGGCTTCCCGCCATGCCTCCCGCTTTTTATCCTGTTTCTGTCCGGCTGCCTCTGCCTTCTTTGAAGAACGCTTCTGCTTTTCCCTGGTCTCCTGATCTTTCTCGCTCATTTATCTCTCTACCCTTCAAAATCCTCAATCCCCTCAAGGTCAAGCTCCCCGCTCTCCCCCTCCGGCTCCAGAGTCTCTATATCCATATCGTCAAATAACTCCTCCTGAGTCAGATGGATCTTCCCCATCTTCATCAGCTCCAGGATGGCCAGAAATGTGACCACCACCTCCAGCTTGTCCCCCTGCCTCTCCAGAAGCTGGCGAAAACTGAAACGCCTGTGACTCCTGGCGTAATCCATCACACTCCCGATCCTGGTCTCCAGACTAATGGGCTCCCTGCGGATGGTGCCGAACCGGCTCCTGATCGGGTCGATCTTATCAGCCCTCCGCTTCATAACCGACTCAAAGACAGCCTGAAGCTTTGCCAGGTTCAGATCCCCCAGAAGCTGGTCCAGATCCACCGGGGGCTCATACTTTGCAACCTCCTTTGGCACGGTGGCAGCCTTATACAGATGCTTTCCCGCCCCCGCCTCCAGCTCTAAAAGCTCCTGGGCCATATATTTGTACATCTTATACTCCAAAAGCCGGGCCACCAGCTCCGCCCTGGGATCCTCCTCCTCCCCATCCTCATTAACCTGGGCCGGAAGGAGCATCCTGGACTTAATGTCGATCAGCGTGGCCGCCATCACAAGAAACTCACTGACCAGATTCAGATCCTCCGTCTCCATGTGGCTCACATAATCCAGATACTGCTCCGTAATAAGCACAATAGGAATATCGTAGATGCTCACCTTGTTCTTCTCGATCAGATGGAGCAAAAGGTCCAAAGGCCCCTCAAAATTATCCAATTTATAAGAAATCCCCGCCATACCATCCACCCCCATCCCCGTCTCCAACAAAGTATACCAAACATATCCGCTTCTGTAAATTCCATCAACCCATTTTTCTCCAATTCCTATAACAATTAGTGTAACAGTTCAGATGGCCCTTGAACTGTTACGCATCCGGCCAATTAGAATCGCCTTTGGCGATGGGCCGGATGCCTGCTGCCATTACGCTTTCGCACGGTCAGCGCGGTAAACGCGCAGACCTATCTGAACTGTTACCAATTAGTTACTGTTCATGGGCTTTTTAAGTGTATTATTGAGTTGAACCACGACGGGACATCACTCTTTCTCTGACTGGCCCCACGACTCCCCTCGCCCCCTTGCTCACTCAACTACACCCCCTTTATCCGCGCCACCACCAGCTGCGCCCGATTATTGAGTCTCACATTAATAGAATGAGTCCCCAGCCCTCTGCTGACGATCACATCCCTTCCATCCGCCGTAAGACACCCTCCGCAGCTCCTCTCGAAAAAATGGAACTGGGGCGTCATAAGCCCTCCAAGGCCGGGAAGCCGCACCGTTCCCCCATGAAAATGACCGCACAGAGTCAGATCAGCCCCCCATCTGCCATAAGCGCCGTAAAAAAGGGGCGAATGGGCCAGAAGGATCTGATATTTATCCCGGGAGGCCCTGCCCAGCCGCTCTTCTATGTAGGAGGTGTCTAGCATATGGCGGGAGACCCGCTTGTCATAATATTTTCTCTCCAGCTCCAGCCCGCTGATCCTCACCTCATCATCAAAGTCCACGCTCCCATCCGACAGATGGCAAACTCCACGCTTTCGAAGCTCCCTGACAAAAACGTCGTAGGCGTCCCCGTAGAGCTCCCGCTTCCGGTCCATGCGGCTCTCATGATTCCCGTTCCCATAAAATACCGGATACCGTCGGGCCAGTTTTCCCACCAAAAACAGGGCAGGTTCCAGGTCTGCCCTCTTCTTCACCACCATCATATCCCCGCCCACCAGGACTCCGCAGGGATCCACCTGATCGATGGCCTCCAAAAGCCTCTCCTGCCCTCTGCCAAAGCAGTTGTCGTGAAGGTCCGACAAAAACACAAACCTTCTCTCCCTGGTCACCTTCTCAGACGTCAGCTCATACACATCCGTGACAAAATTCTTTCTCTCATAAGAGGAGCGGAGACAGCACCCTGTCACTGCCGCCCCCGCCGCCATCACCATTTTCCACATACGCGCTCCATTCATGCCCCGAAAAATCCCCGCAAAGCGCCCGCTTCTATGCCGCAGTCCCCTAATACGGCTCCTACATCTGTGTGTAGGGCGCCGACTTCCCAAATAGACGGGTTAAGGCCCATGAAAATACGGCTCCTACATCCGCGTGTAAGGCGCCAGCTCCAGCCGGATAAAATACCCCTGCTCATGCTTGCAGACCGGGCACATAGCCGGAGCCTGGGTAGCTGTCAGCACGTGGCCGCAGTTTAAGCACATCCAGCCTGCGGCCGTCTCCGACACAAACAGTTTATTCTGCTCCAATAGATCGGCAAACAGTTCAAACCGGTCGCCATGTATCTTCTCAATAGCCCCGATCTGGTGGAACACCCTGCCGATCTCCTCAAAACCTTCCTCCTTGGCCTTGTCTCCGAAAGCCTTGTACACCGAGTCATGCTCCTCATACTCATTATGTCTGGCTGCCTTTAAAAGGTCCACGGTCTTCTGGGAAATATTCACCGGATAACCGCCGTCAATGTGGATCGTGTCCCCGGACAGTTCCTTCATATAATTATAGAAGATTTCCGCGTGCTCCTTCTCCTGACTGGCCGTAAACTGAAACACCGCCTCAATAACCGGCAATTTCTCCTGCTTGGCAATACCTGCCGCAAAGGTGTAGCGGTTTCTGGCCTGGCTCTCCCCCGCAAAAGCCCTCATCAGGTTTTTCACTGTCTCACTGTTCTTAAGATCCCGCATTGCAAATAACCTCCTGTTTTTACTTTATAACAGGTAGTATGGTCCGCAAACGCAGATTTATACCCTTTTAAGCCCTGTTTTCGTCCTCACTTCTGATTCTGAAACACCGGGTCCGCCGGGTGGCCTCCTGTGATCTTCTGCATAACCCTCTGCACCGCGTCCTGGGAATTCTTCCAGTCCTTGTCCCGGTTCCGGTAATCATACTTCTCGATAAGCCAGTCAATATCCTCCTGCACCCGCGAAAGCTCCCGTTCCATCTGCTCAAACAGCAGAGGAAACACCTGATCCTTCTCCTTTTTCCCCAGCTTCCGGTCGCACACCTCTACCAGGTCCCCAAAGTGGTGGATGCAGAACCCTTGGGAAGCTCTCACCAGGTCTAAAAACTCCTTCTCCCCCTTCACCTGATAGACAAAGGTATCCAGCACTCTCTGGTACGTCTCATCCACTCTGCCGCATATATAGCAGTGGCTCTCCTCCCGGCGTATCCAGCCCCTTAAGGAACTCTCCTGTCCGTCCTTCTTCTTTAAACTCCCAAACATGCCCTTCTGCCCCGGGGCAAAGCCGTCCATCTCCTTCTTAAGCCCCTGGCGCAGCCATGCCAGTCTGGTCTTAAAGATCCAGGCATTGCCCAGGTTATTGCCGTAATCAAACATGGCCTTGGTGTGGTGGCGGCAGAACCCGGCCCGGTCCGTCTGATCTCTGGTATCGCTCTCCATATAGGAAGAGCCCAGCACAAACTCCAAAGCTTCCTGCTCCAGCTTTCTCTCCAGCCAGCAAAAAGGACACTCATCCCCTGATGTGAGGGCGTCGTGAAGCTCGATCGTATACAATTTTTCCTTCATTGTCTCATCTCCTGCCTTTCATCATACACGTTCCCTCCTTGCCCCGTCAAGTGGAGATTCCCTAATTTCCTTTCCTATCGCCTTAAATTACCATATCTTCCATTATATTCCAGTTATGGACAATATACTAATGGCATTAGACAGGGTTTAAATAGATTGATAGAAGGGGGATTACGAATGATTATCTATGATCCATTGTGGAAAACCATGAAAGAAAAAAACATCAGTCAATACCGGCTGATCAAGTACTATGGCTTCAGCTCCGGCCAGATCAATCGGCTGAAAAATAACCAGTACGTGTCCACTCATACCATTGGCGTATTGTGTACCATCCTCAAGTGTTCCGTGGAAGAAGTTATGGAGTTCAAAATGGACAACAGCGAATACGCCTTTCCCTTGCCTGAGATGTACGACAACCATGTCAGCGACAACCCTCAGCCTTTGACGCCTCTCGACATCTAGTACATCATTGCATTAATTCCTAAGCAATAGTACTCGCTCTCTACGCCAG
>CAJUPQ010000046.1 GCA_910588505.1 uncultured Hungatella sp.
GATAGGGGCAGTCTGCGCTTTTTTGGCTACCCGGAAGATTATGTTTCACAGTAATATACTGAAAACCATAAAAAGACCATGTTTTCCGAGATTTCTACTTGCATTAATAAAGTTTGAGCATATTAAAAGATCAGGTTTACGGCATTTAGAGACTCTGACAATATACTTTTTGACTGACACTCCAAATATAATAAACAGGATCTGCTCTGATGAATGTTACGCACAAACCTTGCTGCCGATAAAACAGCTATCTGTCCACTACAAAGTAGAAAACGCAACCCTACCGGAAACACCTGAAGTAAGCAAATCCTGATCAGCGAATTCTGCCTGGCATCACGACAACCTCCGCCCTTTGTTCACTAAACTAAACAGCAATATAACAAATTAAACTTCCGGTTTATCCGGGTTAGGAGTGAGAATTATGGGAGAGTACGATGCCGGCACCAGGCTGGTTATTGACAGGAGACGGAAAGAGGATCGGGAAAGGCGGATCAGGAGGCTTAAGGGGGAGGATCAATATCTGGCCCTGGAGCTGACAGGAAATCCGGGTGTGAGAGGGGCACATATCAGCCAGGCAGCGGCGGGATTTTACGGCTGGAGGCCCGGAGTGGAGGGCGGGATGACGCCCTCCGGGTGGTTTAGAGGCCGCGGACTTACGGAGGCTTTTGTGCCAAAGGAGTACAGGGAGTCTTTCCTTTACATGGTGGACAAGCTCAACAGGTTTCCGTTTTCCTGGGGGTGGAACCGGAGGACGGTGCGCACGGCAGATTACGGGCCGTCGGCAAGGCAGGCTTTTTCTCTTTTGACGGCTTATGAGAATCTGGGATTTTGCGGCGTGCCGGTGGAGGATTACATCTTAAGGCGGATGGATGAGGAGACGCTGGACTACATAGGTCACAGCTGGAATTTTAACAATGGGTTTAGCTACATCTACGCGGCGGAGATTGACAGGGGTAATGACAAGGTTATAGATGCCTTAAAGGAGCTTATTTTAAGCGAGAGCAACACGGCGTACCTGGACAGGATGATGATATTGGGAATTATCCGCAGCGACAATGAAGAACTTCATGGGCTGCTGGGGGATCTTCTTCTGGCGGCCAGGCTTCAGGAGGGCTTAAGGCAGAGCATCTGCGAGTCCATGGATCAGGGGACCAAGGAGGCGTTTTTAACGCTTTTAAAGGTCATAGAGGACCATGATCTGATCCGATATTCCTCCGTAAAGAGGGCGGTATCTACCTGGATCGGGATTTTTGACGAGAACTATGTGGACCGGGGCAGCGCAAAGCTTCTGGACCTGATGGGGAGATGTCTGCGGGACAGAAGTGTCTGCATGGAGCAGTTTACCACCAATGACTCGGTAGCCATAAGCGTGGGCCTGTGGGCCCTGGGGTTTGAGGAGGCGGACAGGGCGGTGGAGGTGATGAGCCGGCTGGTGGACTGCGGCACCAAGAACCAGAGACTGACCTGCGCCTACTATAACCAGACCTTGTTTGACGATTCTATCCGGATGCGGACGGCGAAGAAGGCGATCCTGGAGTATGGGGATGACCTGGAGCTTGCGGCGGCTTTCCTGCCCGCTTTTTCCTACCCCCTGGGGGGATGGGTACAGGAGATCGTAAAAAAGATGGAGAAGCCGGACAAAACAGAGGGGACAGGGCAGAGGGTGACGGACTATTACCGGGACCGGAAAGAGGCCCTTGCTCTGTATGAGAGATTTCAGGAGATCTATGGGAAACTTCCTAAAAAGGGGCTGGTGTTTGACCCCTGTATCTTTCCCTGGTACCGGGTGGAGCTTTCAAAGGCCCAGATCATTGAACAGCTGGGGTTTTTGGCTTTTATCCTGGGGGATGAGGAGAAGATCACCTGGGCGGCGGCTCTTCTGGGGGAGATGTCAGGCCATTACGGCAGAGGCGACTATCTGACCCTGCTGCTTGGCCGTCCGGCAAACAGAACTCAGAAGGAGCTTTTGATCGGATATATGGGTCTTTCCCAGGAAAATGCCTCGTCAAGGGCCATTGCCTTGGTGAAGAAGCTTCCCCTGGAGCGGGAGGATTACCGCATCATGGAGGATATGCTGCGGTTTAAGCGCAGCGAGCTTAGAAGGGAACTTCTGGGATTCCTTATGGGGCAGGACGACGAGGGCATCGGGGAGTGTCTTAAGAGGCTTTTGGGGGATAAAAGAGAGGAGAAGCGCAGCGCGGGGCTGGATATCCTTTTGCGGCTGTCAAAGGATAAAAAGAGGGCGGTTTTATATGAGAGGGTGAAGCTTCTGGCTTTGTCGCTTAAGGATCCCACGGACAAGGAGAAGGTGCTCCTTAAGGAGATTTTGGGGGAGAAAAGGGTTGACGCGGCGGATGATATGGGGTTTGGCCTCTACGATTATAACGGGGCGGAAGCGCTGCGGACTGTGAAGGTCAGGGGAGACGCCATAGGGCGGTGTGTTGCCCTGCCGGAGAAGGTGATCATCGAGAAGATCAAGAAACTGGATCGGCTGATTCATGAGTACAGGGATGTGGAGTATCTGTCCGCCTCCGGGGAGAGGGAGCTGGTGGGCAATTCCTTCTGGCGCTTAAAGGATAAGCCCTCGGAGCCTAAGCTGGCACATTACCCTCTGGAAAAGGAGTTGAGGGCGTTTTATGAGGAGGAGATCGGGGATTACGGCGTCTTTGTCCAGATGGAAGCCAGGATGCTCCTTGGAAACAGTCAGTCCTACGAAAATGGCGGGAGATTTTACAGGGCGGTCATGGGGAAGATGCCCTTTAAGCCGGAGCCGCTGACTGTGGAGTACCCAAAACAGCTTAATGAAATACGGGGCATTTACCGGATGGAGTTTATGGACCGGAAGCTTCTTCTGGAGGCGGGCATTGAGACTGTGGTGGCGCTGACGCCTCTGCTGAACCGGAAAAATATGATGATATCCTACCAGTATAAGGACTGGAGGGGCAATATGGCTGACACCGAGACGTGCATTGTCAGTCTGCGGTTTTTCGACCGGTTTTTTGAGGGGCTTCGGTATTGGGACACGGACGAGGAGTTTGAGCGGGCGTTTTTTGGGGCCTGGGGGCTGGAGCTTAAGTGCCGGGAGGACCGGGAGCGGGCCCAGTTTACCTCGGGAGGCAGAAATCCCATGTACCAGTGGGGAGCTTCCAACATGACCGCCATGGTTCCCTACTGGTTTTTGAAGGCGTACCATATGGGGCTTGTGGAGAGGGATGTGCTGTACAAGGGAGTGCTGAACTATTTTCACAGAGGCTCTGTTTTGCAGGCTATCTGCCAGATGGTCAAGGGGGAGTACAAAAGGCTGGGGAACCGGCAGAGCTGGAACCAGTTTTTTGGCAATGAAATGGCCGGGCAGATCCTGGCCCGGGGGGAGGAGTTGATCGGGCCGGACACCTGGTGCGGCAAATTGGTCCAGGAGTTGTATGACGCCATCATACCGATGCTTGTGGATATCGAGCTGCGGCGGGGCGAGGGGGAGACCCGGGTTACCTGGGATATGGCCGAAGTCTCCTATATCCGGGGGATTCCCTGGCTGATCCGCATCCTCATGGCCCTGGGAAAAGATCCTTTAAGCCGGGATGCTTATTACCACTGGTCTTACAATGTGGACCACTCCAGAAGGGGAGTGCTAAGCAGGCTTTTGAAGGTCTGTTATCCGGCTGACGGGGATGACGGGAAAATGCTGGGACAGGCTTTGAGGGGGACAGACATTAAGGCGGAACGGCTGGTGGAGGTGGCTATGTACGCGCCCCAGTGGATCGACGCGATCCAGGAGTATCTGGGCTGGGCCGGGCTTAAGAGCGGGTGCTATTATTTTATGGCGCACATGAACGAGCGGTTTGACGACCAGAAAAAGGCGGTCATTACCAGGTACACGCCTCTGTCTGAGGAGGAGCTGCAGGACGGAGCCTTTGACATTGACTGGTTTCGGGAGTGCTACGGGCTTTTGGGGGAGAAAAATTTTGCCAGCCTCTACAAAGCGGCCAAATATATTTCCGACGGGCAGAAGCACTCCAGAGCCAGAAAGTACGCGGATGCCGCCACGGGCAAGGTGAGTCTGGAGACCCTTGGGGCGGAGATTAAGGCCAAGCGGAACAAGGACCTGCTTATGAGCTACGGGCTGGTTCCTTTTGGCCCCAGGAAAGAGTCGGACATGCTGGACCGATATCAGTTTATCCAGAATTTTGCCAAGGAGGCAAAACAGTTTGGAGCACAGCGCCGGGCCAGCGAGATCAAGGCGGCCCAGATTGCCCTGGTGAACCTAAGCGTCCACGGTGGATTTTCCGACGTGACCAGACTGACTCTTCGGATGGAGAGCCGTCTGGCCTGGGAATCAGCCGCCTATATGCAGTGGCAGCGGGTAAGTGATGTGGAAGTCTGCCTTCAGATAAGCGGGGAGGGCAAAAGCGAGATCCTGTGCAGAAAGAACAAAAAGGCGCTGAAATCAGTTCCGTCGCGGCTGGGCAAGGACCCTTACGTGGTGGAACTGAAAGACTGCCACAAGAAACTAAAGGATCAGTATGTCCGGGCAAAGAGGCTGATGGAGGAGTCCATGGAGACCGGCGCCTGGTTTACGGCCGCGGAGACGGCTGGCCTGATGGAGAACCCGGTGGTGGCGGCCCTGCTGCGGCCGCTGGTGTTTGTGAGCGGGGAGTTTATGGGATTTGTGGACGTGGCGCGCGGGGGTGAAGAGTCTGTGAGCGAAGCGGCTGGAGGAGCAGGTGAGACGCCTTCGGCCGGAGCGTCCAGAGGAGCGGATGAGACGTCTCAGGGTGAGGCAGCAGGGAAAGATGGGGAGGGGTACACCGTAACTCTGACTTCCTGGGATAACACGGTCCGGGCGCTTACTGGGGACGAGAAGCTTCGCATTGCCCATCCTCTTGACATGTACCGGGCCGGGGTATGGCACCAGTATCAGCAGTACCTTTTTGAGCATCAGATCCGTCAGCCGTTTAAGCAGGTGTTCCGGGAGCTGTATGTGAAGCTTCAGGAGGAGCTGGGGCAGAGGTATTCCAGGATGTTCGCGGGCAATCAGATCCAGCCGCAAAAGACCGTTGGGTGTCTGAAGGGCAGGCGGTGGGCCGCGGACTATGAGGAGGGGCTTCAGAAAGTCTACTATAAGGAAAATATCGTGGCCAGGATCTGCGCTCTGGCAGACTGGTTCTCGCCAAGCGACGCGGAAGAGCCTACGCTGGAGTGGGTGGAATTTTCCGACAGGAGGACCTATGAGGCGCTGACCATAGAGAAGGTGCCGGATTTGATCTACAGCGAGGTTATGCGGGATGTGGATCTGGCGGTCAGCGTGGCTCACTGCGGCGGCGTGGACCCGGAGACCAGCCATTCCACCATCGAGATGCGGAGGGCTATCGTGGAGTTTAATCTGCCTCTGTTCGGCCTTAAGAACGTGACGCTGACTGACAGCCACGCGGTGATACAGGGGAGCCGGGCAAGCTACACGGTCCATTTAGGAAGCGGCGTGGTACACCAGAAGGGCGGGGCGATGCTGCACATCCTTCCGGTCCACAGTCAGAGGAGGGGAAAGCTGTTTCTGCCCTTTGTGGATGAGGACCCAAAGACGGCGGAGATCATGTCAAAGATCGTGCTGCTGGCAGAGGACAAAAAGCTGAAGGATCCCTCGATCCTGGCGCAGATCATGTGAGAGAATGTTTGAAAAATTGTGGTTTCAAAGCGATGAAAAGTACTTCGGGCGTCAATGCTCGAAGTATTTTTTTGACAGAAGGGATGTGTGTTTAGAAATTAAAGAACGATTTGTTGCGGAAAATGGCAAAATTATTAAATTAGTGTATTATTGAGTGAGCAAAGGAGGCGATGGGTGTCATGGACCAGCAAATACGAGCGACAAGGAGATTATTTAATCCGTGCTTGACTGTAGAATGTTAGCAGGTATGGTCGCTGAAAAACTGAGTGTTAAGCACAATTGCTATATCGAGTTGTTCACAGCCCATTGGTCAGGCGTTATACGGCATACTCCTTGAAAAATTGTATGCTATGCCGTGGACAGTTATGGTAGGAGGTGCCATCGTGGCATTTTGTATTTCAATGTTTTCAAAAGGTATATTCTATCGTTTGGAAAAGGAAGATAAACAATACACTAATATGACAAACTTAAAGTTCCGATTTATCAGGATTAGGCGGAGCCGTCCTGTCTGGACAGATCAAAAAAATACGAAATATCCCTTGTGGTCAGAGAAAAATCATATTATACTGGTAGACATAAGAGTACAGAGGTGAACCATGAGAGTAATAGCAGGAAGCGCAAGAAGGATCCAACTAAAGACGATTGAGGGTCTTGACACCCGGCCTACCACGGACCGGATTAAGGAGACTCTGTTTAATATAGTTCAGGACCGTCTGGTCCGGAGCCGTTTTTTGGACTGCTTCGCAGGCAGCGGGGCCATTGGCATCGAGGCGTTGAGCAGAGGAGCGTCCCAGGCCGTTTTTATTGAGCAGAACCAGAAGGCGGCGGAGTGCATACGGGAAAACCTTGCAAAGACCCGTCTGGAAGATCGGGGGCTGGTGATGCGGTGCGATGTGCTGGCAGGCATCAAAAGCCTGGAAGGAAAGGGATATTGTTTTGATACCATCTTTATGGACCCGCCATATGACCGGCTGTGGGAGAAAAAGGTATTGGCCTGTCTGGCGGATTCCCCGTTGGTCTTAGGGGAGACTCTCATCATTGTGGAGGCGTCCGTGGAGACGGATTTTTCATATACGAAAGAGCTGGGGTTTGAGATCATCAGGAGTAAAGAGTATAAGACCAATAAACATGTGTTTTTGCAGGTCAGGGAAAGGGACGCCTAAGGCGCGTATCTCTTTGCGCTCTGGCTTTTGGCAGGATGGAGGAAGATATGGCAGTAGCTATCTATCCGGGCAGTTTTGACCCGGTTACCCTGGGACACCAGGATATTATTGAGAGATGTTCCAAGATCATGGACAAGGTTATTGTGGGAGTTTTGAGAAATAATTCCAAGCACCCGTTGTTTTCCGTGGAGGAACGTGTTACTATGTTATCAGGCGTGATCGGACATCTGCCAAATGTGGAGATACAGTCATTTGACGGGCTTTTGGTGGATTTTGTCCGGCAGTGCCGCGGCGATGTGATCGTCAGGGGGCTGCGGGCTATTACGGATTTTGAGTATGAGCTGCAGCTGTCCCAGACCAACCGGGTGATCGCGCCTGAGGTTGATACGATGTTTTTGACCACCAATCTGAAGTATTCTTATTTAAGTTCCAGCATTGTAAAAGAGATCGCCATGTATCATGGGGATATCAGCGCGTTTCTCCATCCGGATATTGCACGCAGGGTGAGAGAGAAGATGGATGGCATAGATTGATATTAAGGTCGCCGGGGGAGAGGGATAGCCTGCGGTCTTCCTTCTTTTTGTCCCGGCCCCGACAGCTTTTGTGACAGGTAATGAGAAAGGGGTACATATTATGAGCAGGATTGAACAGTTGATTAGTGAGATTGAAGAATATATTGACACATGCAAGTATCAGGCATTGTCTAACAATACAAAGATTATTGTAAATAAGGAGGAGCTGGAGGAGCTTTTGGTGGAGCTTCGTCTCAGGGTTCCTGATGAGATCAAGCAGTACCAGAAGATCATCAGCAACCAGGAAGCTATTTTAAATGAGGCCAGGTATCAGGCGGACAACATGATCCAGGAGGCTACGGCGCAGACCAATGATCTGGTCAATGAGCATGAGATCATGCAGAGGGCTTACGCGGCGGCTAATCAGGTGGTGGAGGACGCCCGGGCTCAGGCCCAGGCTATCCTGGACGCGGCTGTCAATGACGCCAACAGCATCCGGCAGGGCGCTATCCAGTACACGGACGATATTCTGCGGGATCTGCAGAATATCATGCTGAGCACCATGGAGGGAGCTCAGGGGCGGTTTGACGCCTTTATGAGCACGCTCCAGTCCACCTGTGACGTGGTGTCCAACAACCGCAGCCAGCTGGTTCAGGACGTGACACCCCAGGAGGCGGCCCCAGGGGAAGAGCTGGGGCCGATGGCGTGAGGATAAAGGGGTTCATGGGCTTTCTGTTTTTGGGTGAGGCGGATCAGCCGGGGAGACAGCCAAAAGGAGCGGATCGAAACAGGCTGCCTGACTATTGAAGAAAAAACGCCAGCAGTGTAAAGACTGCCATGGACATGAGGCCGTGGAGCAGCTTCCAAAGTACATAGTGGCTCAGGGACAGCCGGCTGTCTGCAAGGACGCTTTTAGTCTGGAACAGGCCGCAGATGCCTCCAAAGACCACGATAAAACACAGGGGCAGCCCCTGGGAAAGCCCAAAAAAGGTGTGGGTCACAGCCTGTATGCCTGTGGTGATCTCCACCACGCCAAGGAGCAGGGCCTGGATTCTGGGGGAGAGGAAGGCAAGCTGGCCGATAAACCGGGCCAGAATGGAAAACAGCATGATGTAGCCTCCGATCTTTACCATGACTTCAAAGGAATCCATCATGGATTCATCGAAGGAATGGCAGGGCTGTGTTTTTTGTACCATAAACCGGGACGAGACATGGACCCGGTACAGGGAACGGGACAAAAAGGCCACAGCGATCACAGGCAGATAGATGGATGTCAGTAGCAGGGCCGGGGGGATGGCAGGGTCCATGAGGGAGGCCGTGTACCCTAAGAGGAACATCGGGCTTGGGTGGTTGCTGATGGACAGAAGGTAGCGTCCTTCGCTGGGTGAGAGTTTTCCCTGGCTGACAAATTCGCTGCAGGTTTTGGCTCCCATGGGGTAGCCGCAGAGCAGGCCGGACAGGAATACATAGCAGCCGTTTTCGGACAGACAGAATAATTTTCCAAGGATCGGTCGCAGAGGCGCGGTTATGAGCCGGATGCCGCCTAAGGATACGATCACATTGGAACAGATCATAAAGGGGAGCAGGGTGGGAAGTACAGTCTGATACCACAAAAGCAGTCCGTTTCTGGCTCCCTCCAGAGATAAGGACGGGTGGGTCAGCAAAAGTAATAAAACCATGATAGCCGCTGCGGGCGGGAAGGATTTTTTCATGATCACCGGAATATGATGTTTTGTACACTATATGAGAGAGGGAGAAGAGGATATGCAGATGGTTTTGCTGATCCTTCTGGCAGCCTTTCAGGTGATCATGACCGGGTATCTTGTGGAGAACCCGGATTTTTACCAGCTGGACGCCTATACCTGGGAGAGCGACGGGTTTCGGGCCATGAAACTGGGGGAGTATGCAGCTCTCAAAGGGGACCTTGATATAGGAGTCCTGACTTCCATGATGATCGAAGAGGAGTATGATCTGACAGGTCTTGGGGAGGAGACCGTTTTTGAGGAGAATCCCGCCATTGAGAGGAGAAGGCCTGCGGAGTACCGGAAACTCCGCCACGCCTATGAGACGGTGCTGGGGGATCTGCGGTATTTTCCCATACCAAAGAGCAGCAGGCCCGAGACGCCGGATGTGACCTATGAGGACACCTGGATGGATAAAAGGTCCTATGGCGGTGAGCGGGGGCATGAGGGCTGCGATATCATGGGTATGGAGCGGGGAAGGGGATTTTACCCTGTGATCAGCATGACGGACGGCGTGGTGGAGAAGGTTGGCTGGCTGGAGCAGGGCGGCTGGCGCGTCGGAGTCCGCGCGCCTTCGGGCCTGTACCTTTACTATGCCCATCTGTATGATTATGCCAGGCAGTGGCAGGAGGGGGACGCGGTGCGGGCAGGAGAACTGCTGGGATTTATGGGGGATTCCGGGTACTCAGCGGTGGAGGGGACCGTGGGAAATTTTGACGTGCATCTCCACCTGGGGATGTACCTGAAAACGGATCATTATGAGGAGCTTAGCGTGGACCCTTACTGGTTGCTGCGGTATCTGGAGGGGAGAAGGCTGGTGTATGAGTATTAGGAACCGTCGCAAAATAATTTATGCGCTATGCTGGTCTAAATTTCCGGGTGTACCTTGCGGAAATCCTCAATGTACCCCGGTACACCTCCGGTTTTCGCAAGGCACTCCCGGAGATTTATCCTCAGCAGATCGCCCAAATTATTTTGTGACAGTCCCTTAACGGAATGTGGACATAAAACCGGTTGAGATACCTGGAAAAACCGTGTATATATAGAAGCGGAGACAAGTATTACCATGTGGAGTGTCAAAGCAGCCCGGATGGGGCCAGAGCGCAGTACAGGATTCCGGTCATAAGGATGCAGGAGTATGGCCTGGATGAGATTTTTATGAAAGGTCTGTTGTGTCTGTTTCCGTATTACATTATGAGGTAGGAGGATTCACTGCATGATATCAATGAGGATGATGAAAAGTTAGGAAATCTGTTGGCAGAATATCAGGAGATTTACAGCCGCCTGTGGACGTTGGAGCGGGAACGGCAGATAAGTCTTTAGGATGTGATTGAGCTGCGAACACTGATAGAACTTCTGGTAAATCATCTTGCAAAAACGGAGCCGAAGATCAGGGAAGGATGGTCCCACGACAACCCTCGCCCCCTTTGCTCACTAAACAATACACCAATATGACCAACTTAAAGTTCCGTTTTATCCAGATTAAGGAAGGGATAAGGGCCTGACAGATTAAGGATTAAAGAATGCGTCCGGAAAAAGGGGCGCATTCTTTGTGCCTTTATAAGCTGCCTTTGCCACAGTGTTTACAGAAATTTCTTATTATGATAGAATGGACGGCAGATATGGCTGTGTCTGGTGGAAACCTGCGGCGGAATGAGTCGGAGCCGGTGAAAAATACAGCAGGTCAAAAAGGGTTCAGGAGGAGGAAAAGGTGACAGATTGGCTTCCAGAGGAGTTTAAGAGGGAGATGGAGGATATGCTGGGCGGGGAGTACGGAGCGTATCTGGAGAGTTTTGGGAGGCCTGTCAGCAGGGGGCTGCGGGTGAATACGTTGAAGTGGGACCGACTGGAGTGTATGGAAAAGCTGCCCTGTAAAACGGAGCCTGTTCCCTGGATCACCAACGGGCTTTTTTATGAGGATGAAGTCCGTCTTTCCAGGGACCCTTACTATTTTGCGGGGCTGTATTATCTCCAGGAGCCAAGCGCCATGACGCCTGCGTCCCTGCTGCCTGTGGAGCCTGGGGATATGGTCCTGGATCTGTGCGGGGCTCCGGGAGGGAAGAGTACGGAGCTGGGAGCCAGGCTTAAGGGGAGAGGGATGCTTATGGCCAATGATATCAGCAATTCCAGGGCAAAGGCTCTGTTAAAGAACCTGGAATTGTTTGGGATATCCAATATGTGCGTGGTTAGCGAGTCGCCAAAGCGGCTTGGCAGCGTATTTCCCGGATTTTTTGACAAGATCCTGGTGGACGCCCCATGCTCCGGCGAGGGGATGTTCCGCAAAGAGCGGGGGATGGCAAAGGACTGGCAGGAAAAGGGGCCTGGATTCTACAGCAAAATTCAGCGGGATATTGCCGGAGAAGCGGTGAAGATGCTGAAAGAGGGAGGGTATCTTCTCTATTCTACCTGTACTTTTTCACGTAAAGAAGATGAGGAGATTGTTCAGTGGATCCTGGATAGCTTTCCGGAGATGGAGCTGGCGCCGATCAAGACTTTTGAGGGCGCGTCCGGGGGGATCGGGCTGGAGGGATGCATCAGATTGTTTCCCCACAGGATCCGGGGAGAAGGGCATTTTATGGCTTTATTGAGGAAGCGGATGGGGGAAAGTCAGGATGGTAAGAACCAGAAACCAATGGTGGAAGGCCGGGACGGTAAGATTCTGGAACCGATGAGGGAAGGCCAGGACGGTAAGCTCCTTGAGACGATGAGGAGAAGCCGGGACCGGGAAGCATTGGATCAAAGAGGGAAAGGCAAAGTGAGAGAAGCGCGGAAGCAGACAGCATCCGTTAAAGCGGCTAAAAGGACCGAAGGCCGGGGCTGCGGGGACAGAGGGAGACAGCATTTGGCCTGGGAGTCCGGGGTGGAGCCGGGATCGGAGCTGGAGGATTTTCTGAAAGAGACGAAGATTTCATGGGATTATTCCCGGGTTGTGAAAAAGAATGATACGGTCTACTATCTGCCGGAAGGCTTTGTGGAGGGGACGGGGCTTAGGTTTCTGCGGACAGGCCTGTGGATGGGGACTATGAAAAGGGAAAGGTTTGAGCCCAGCCAGGCCATGGCCATGGTTCTTGGAAAGGAGCTATATTCCAACTGCGTGTCCTTTGATAGGGAGGATATCAGGGTAGAGCGGTATCTGAAAGGGGAGACCGTCAGCCTTGAGGAGGGAGAGGGACCAATTAAGGGATGGTGTCTGGTGTGCGTGGACAGATTTGCCTTGGGATTTGGAAAGGGGAACGGGATGATGATAAAAAATAAATATTATGCCGGATGGCGGTGGCAGTGATGGCCGGGAGCATACGTCTGGACCGGTTTCTGACGGATATGGGGGCGGGAACCAGGAGCCAGGTAAAGGAGATGGCCAGGCGGGGGCGGATACAGGTTAATGGCACGGCAGTGAAAAAGACAGACGTAAGGATCGAACCGGACAGGGATGTTGTGGTTTGCGACGGGCGCAGGGTGGAGTATGTGGGGATGGAGTATTACATGCTCAACAAGCCCCAGGGAGTGGTGTCGGCCACGGAGGATAAGCTTCATGAGACGGTGCTGGATGTGCTTCGGAAGCATCCGCCTAAGGAGGCGGACGGGATCCATGAGGAGGAAGACGGCAGAGGCACCTGGGAGCTGAAAAGGAAGGACCTTTTTCCGGTGGGGCGGCTGGATATTGACACGGAGGGGCTGCTTCTGATCACCAATGACGGGGATCTGGCCCACAGGCTGTTGTCTCCCAGGCGCCATGTGGACAAGACCTACTTTGCAAAAGTGGAAGGGTATTTGCCCGGGGATGTGAGGGAGCGGTTTGCAGAGGGACTTGCGCTGGGGGACGGGACCAGGCTTATGGCTGCCAGCCTTGAGATCGGGGATACGTTTTGCGGGGAGGGGCAGGCTGTGGCAACGGATGTGGTCCTGACGATCCGGGAGGGCAAATTTCATCAGGTGAAGAGGATGTTTGAGGCTGTGGGATGCAGGGTGGTATTTTTAAAGCGGCTGTCCATTGGAAGTCTTTTGCTGGATGAAAGGTTAAAGCCCGGGGAGTACCGCAGGCTTACAAAAGAGGAGCTGGACCGGTTGAAAGGCTTGGAGTGAGAGATGCAAAGTGAGGGATGCGGAGTGAGAAATGGTTTGGGGGATTGTGAGTGACCCGCAAAAGGAGCCCGGAACATGGGGCGGGCGGTTTAAGGAGGGGCGGAGTTTATTATGAAACAGAAGAAGATAAAGGGAAGGCAGACCATCTGCGATTTCTGCGGAGGGCAGCTGGAGCAGAGGGACGAGTATACCTGTGTGTGTACCTCCTGCGGGCGGAGCTACTATATTTCCGCCGGCCGCACCCACAAGGTGTCGGTTAAGGTGTCTGCGGGGAAGATGATCCTGATCTGCTCGCTGGCAGCCGTCGCGGTGACAGGGGCGGCGGTTGCCGGGTATCAGTATTATACGGGACGCCTGGTGCAGTCGGCCAGCCGGTTCTGCGTGGCGTTTCGGGATTTTCTCATGGAGGTCTATGACAAGCCTGTGGCGGAAATCGTGGAAGAAGATTTAAGGAACATAAAATATCTGAGGATCGAGAAGGATAAGGAGTACAAGTTTACATACGGTTTTGAGGATTACTATGACTACAGGGATGAGGAGGCATTTCAGGGGACCCTTGGGACCATAGCTGTGGACGCGCCCAGAGATGATTTTTCCCCCAGTAATATTCAGTACTTTACAGGTCTTACCAGGCTGGAGCTGTACACGGATGTGTGGGAAAATTATGTTCTGCCAGAGGAAAATGTGATCCGGAGCATTACCTGTCTGGATGGTCTGTCCAAATCCGGTACGCCCAGGTTCTTTACCCGCATAAATCCGGATACTCTGGAGGAAGTGGTTATCATGGAGGCGGAGAATCTGAAGGATTTTTCTTTTATGGAAGATCTGAAAGGCATAAAGACGCTGCTGCTCCACAAGGCGGCCATAGGGGACGGGGAGATGTTTGACGGGTTTGACAGGCTGGAGAATTTGATCTTGTATCAGGTGGATCTGGAGGAGGAGGACGCCGAAGAGGTGGTGGACGGTCTCCTAAAACTTCCGTCCCTTAAGTATTTCCATATGGAGGGGAAGGCGGCCTGGTATATTGAGGATGAGCAGTGGGAGAAGTGGCAGGAGATTTATGACGGGAAGATCCTTTTGACCAGGGAATAGGGAAATTTAGACAAATGGGAGAAGTGACAGGCGATTTATGACGGGAAGATCCTTCTGATCAGGGAATAGGAAAATTTAGATAAAGGGGGATAAGGGAAGATGAGTGACTTAAGAAAAGAGGGATACGTGATCCGCACGTCCAATAACAACGAGAAGGCAGAGCTTTTGGAGCTGCAGTGCAAAAACTGCGGAGGCTTTTTGGAGCTGGTGGATAAAACCCATGCGGTGTGTCCTTATTGCGGCCAGAAATATCTTATTGACGAGGCCAAAGGGACCATCATCAATGTGCAGGTGGATTACAGCGGAAGCGAGGAGATGATGGACGCGGTAAACAGCACCAAGAGGACGCTCATTATCTTTTTGGTCATCGCGGCGGTCATTGCGGCGGTTATCCTGGCATTTAACATTGCGGCAAGAAAGTCCGTGTTCTCCAGGGCGGACGCGGACGCGCCGGTGGACGAGAATGGGATGCTCCTTCGGATCTTCTGCAAGGATATTTTCGGAAAGGAGTATGAGGATATTACCCAGGAGGAATTTGACTCCATCAAGTACATCCGCTGTGCCTATGAGCGGCAGGAGGGGGAGACGTTTAATGTGATCTCCTACAGCTTTGCGGATTATGAGGAGTGCGAAAGCGAGGAGGAATTTCAGGATACGGTGCAGACATGGACGTACCGGACAAAGATGGTCAGCTGGCCTTCGGATTACACAATGTTTCAGGGCCTTACCAGGATCGACAACACGGACGCGGTGTGGCTTTCCCTGGTGAAGTTTCACCCGGAGTGCCGGATCTCCTGCGTATGTACCGACGACAGGCTGGACACGGTGGCCGGCGTAGTGAACCCGGAGTATGTGAAGATCCTGCGCATCGGCATTATGGGAAATAATCTACAGGATATCGGGCAGTTTAAAAATCTGGAGCAGCTGGATGTGGATACTAATCTGTCGTCCAGGGAGACGGATATCACAGGCATCAGCCAGTGTGGTAAATTGAAGAGCGTGCGGCTTCGGTGTGGGGATAGTTATGGGGGGCTTGAGAGTCTGGGGGAGTTAAAGGAGCTTAAAAGCCTGTATCTTGATAAGGTGCCGGTGTCAGAGTGTGGATTTTTGGAGAAGCTTCCACAGCTGGAGGAGCTTTCTATCTACACCGGGGACGATGCGGATTTGTCGGTGCTGGACGGGCTTGCGAATCTGAAGAAGGTGGATTTTCTGGATCTGTGTTACATCCTGCCCCAGGAGCTTGTAAGGCTTCGGGAGGTGGAGGATCTGACTGTCGCGGTGAAGGAGGCAGAGTGCCTGCAGATCCTTGGGGGATTTGAAAAGCTGGAGCGTTTGAAGCTGCACATGGCCATCCATGAGTATGAGACGCCTGTGGATGTGTCGGCTCTGGCCGGGATTACGGGACTTAAGCGGCTTTCTATGGACAATTTCTGGGGCGGTGAGTTTGTGGGGGTGGAGAAGATCCTGAATCTTCAGGGCCTTGTGGAGTTTCGTCTGGACCAGGGTCCGGGCAGCGACAGTGAGATTTTGCTGGATCCGGAAGCTCTTTTGGGAAATCAGGGGCTTGAGGAGCTGGGGATCATCAACTGCAGGGTGAAGGACCTTGGTACGGGTGAGCTGGCAGACTTTGGGTTTGTGGCCGGATTTACCGGGCTGAAACGGCTGTATCTGGACGACTGTGGGCTGGAGGATATTGGGTTTGTGGGGGAGCTGAAGGATCTTCGGGCGTGCAGTTTGAAGGACAATGATATCCGGGATCTGTCGCCGCTGTTAGCGTGCAGGAGGCTGGAGCTGGTTTCCGTGGATAAGGAGGCGGCGGCAGGGGTGGAGTTTCCGGGGGATGTTGAGGTGAATACAGAGGTTTTTGTGAGGATTTATGAGTGATGATTAAGGAGAGAATATGACACACATATTAGATGGAAAGAAAGCTATCATTTTTGATCTGGACGGAACTTTGGTGGATTCCATGTGGATGTGGAAGCGCATTGACATAGAGTTTTTGGCAAGGTACGGCCATGAGTGTCCGCCGGGACTGCAGAGGGTGATCGAGGGCATGAGTTTTTCGGAGACGGCCGTGTATTTTAAGGAGCGGTTCCAACTGCCTCTGACCCTGGAGGAGATCAAGGAGGCCTGGACCGAGATGTCTATAGACAAGTACCGCCGTCAGGTCCCTGCCAAGAGGGGAGCTAAGGAGTTTTTATCCTATGTCAGTAAGCGGGGGATCCTCTGCGGTATTGCCACCAGCAACAGCCGCGAGATGGTGGACGCGGTTCTGGCTTCCCTGGACATGAGGCGCTTTTTTCAGACTGTGGTTACGGCCTGCGAGGTCAAGGCGGGAAAGCCGGAGCCGGATATCTACTGGAAAGCGGCAGAGGACCTGGGGGTGGAACCGGGGGAGTGCCTGGTGTTTGAGGATGTGCCTGCAGGGATTTTGGCGGGGAAGCGGGCAGGCATGACCGTGTGCGCGGTGGAGGATGAGTTTTCCAGGCATATGGAGCAGGAGAAGCGGGATCTGGCGGATCATTTTATCCGGGATTTCTTTGAGTGTATGGATGGAGAGCAGTCATGAAGCCGGATTTTTTGCCTGTAAGCCGGGCGGATATGAGCCTACGGGGATGGAATCAGTGTGATTTTGTGTACGTGTGCGGGGATGCCTATGTGGATCATCCCTCCTTTGGCCATGCCATCATTTCCCGGGTGTTGGAAGCTCGGGGATACAAGGTGGGGATCATCTCTCAGCCGGACTGGAAGGATAAAAAGAGCATTGCCGTTCTGGGAAAGCCCAGGCTGGGATTTCTGGTGTCAGCAGGCAATATGGATTCTATGGTGAACCACTATGCTGTCTCAAAGAAGAGGCGTCAGGAGGATTCCTACACTCCGGGAGGCGTCATGGGGAAACGACCGGATTACGCCGTGGTGGTGTACTGCAACCTGATCCGGTCCATGTACAAGGACAGTCCCATTATCGTGGGAGGGATCGAGGCCAGCCTGCGGCGCCTGGCCCACTATGACTACTGGTCTGACAGGCTGAAACGGTCCATCCTTCTGGATTCCCAGGCGGATCTGGTCTCCTACGGCATGGGGGAGCGGTCTGTTGTGGAGATCGCCGACGCCCTGGATGGCGGGATCGATGTGAAGGACATCACCTTTGTGGACGGGACGGTGTACAGGACAAAAAGTCTGGAGAATGTCTATGACTATGAGCTTCTTCCGGATTACAGGGAGCTTTTGGAGGACAGGAAGGCTTATGCCAGAAGCTTTTTTGTCCAGTACTCCAACACAGATCCTTTTACAGGGAAGCGGCTGGTGGAGCCCTATGACGGGAAGGTGTTTGTGGTGCAGAATCCGTCGGCAAAGCCTTTGAGCCAGGCGGAGATGGACTGGGTCTATGATCTGCCCTACATGCGCAGCTATCATCCTTCCTATGAGGAATTAGGGGGAGTTCCTGCCATTCGGGAGGTGAAGTTCAGCCTGATCAGCAGCCGGGGGTGTTTTGGAGCCTGCAGCTTCTGCGCCCTGACTTTTCACCAGGGGAGGATCATCCAGGTCAGGAGTCATGAGTCTCTGGTGAAGGAGGCAAAGATCCTGACAGAGGAGGCGGATTTTAAGGGGTATATCCATGACGTTGGGGGACCTACGGCGGATTTTCGGTTCCCGGCCTGTGAAAAACAGCTGACAGCCGGGGCCTGCAAGAACAGGCAGTGCCTGTTTCCGAAGCCCTGCCCAAATCTTCGGGCTGACCATGGCGATTATATAGAACTGCTGCGAAAGCTTCGTTCCCTGCCTAAGGTGAAGAAGGTGTTTATCCGCTCCGGGATCCGGTTTGACTATGTGCTGGCAGACAGGAAAGGGACGTTTCTGCGGGAGCTGTGCGAACACCATGTCAGCGGACAGTTGAAGGTGGCGCCGGAGCACGTGTCGGATGCGGTGTTAAAACGCATGGGCAAGCCTGAGAATAAGGTGTACCGCCAGTTTGTCCGGGAGTATGAGGAGATGAACCGGCGGATCGGGAAGAAGCAGTACCTGGTTCCCTATCTTATGTCCTCCCACCCAGGTTCCACCATGAAGGAGGCTGTGGAGCTGGCAGAGTATCTGCGGGATCTGGGGTATATGCCGGAGCAGGTCCAGGACTTTTATCCTACCCCGTCTACCATTTCCACGTGTATGTACTATACAGGATATGACTGCAGGACCATGGAGAAGGTGTATGTCCCCACCAATCCCCACGAGAAGGCTATGCAGCGGGCGCTGATCCAGTACCGGAATCCGAAGAACCGCGGGCTGGTGGCGGAGGCTTTGAAACTTGCGGGGAGGACGGATCTGGTGGGGTATGATAAAAAGTGCCTGATCCGGCCCTGGCAGAGCGGAGGGGACGACGGGGACATAAGAGGAGTGACAGAAGGCAGAGGATATGCAGGAGGGAAAAACTCCGGGGATAAAAGAAACGGATCCGGCGGCAAAAGCAGTCGGGAGGGTGAAAGAAGACTGGGGGGCAGCGGGAATCGTCCGAAAGGGCAAAATGCTCAGGCTGACAGCGGGAAGGAACAGTGGCCGGAGAGCAGACGGCGGGAACGCTCCCAGGGGGAGAAGGGGAGAGATGCCAAGCGTGCCAGGTCGAAGAAAACCATCCGGAATGTTCACAAAAAGAAAAGGTAAGAAAAAGAGACGGCAGGCCGAAATCAGCGGCGGGCTGTCTCTTTTTAATCTCTCCGGGTTCAATTCCCCGCAGCTTGCGCGGGGGAATTCATCAAGGTAAACGCTGATCGTCAGGCGAGAAGGTCAATATTGGCTCCTTTTGTGATGGGATCAGCTTCATAGGTGTCCGGTGAGGAGCGGAAAACGGTTTTGGTGTTGCCGCCTGCGATGTAGCTTCTTCCACATTCCGGGCAGATGTCTGTGTGGTAGGTGACTGACTGTGACACGATCTCTGAGTCCTCCCTCAAAGCCTGCAGTTTGGCGTGGGCCACATGCTCCATCTCGTGGGAGCGGACCGCAAAGGCTGCCCGTTCGGGACTGAGCTTGGTAGGCATCTTGAATGACACGGAAGGATCGTTGGAACCGTCCTGATATCGGCGGTTTTTGCAGGTCTGACATTCGTAAGTGTCGGTGTCCGGCTGTCCGGCTGCTTTTCCTACCTGCTTCCCGAAGAATTCCTGGTTCTCCTGCCCCTGGACGCCGCCTGCGAAAACCTGATCCGGCGATGAGGCCGGGGACATGAATCTGGACGGATAGCGGGCAGGGGAGAGAAATGACAACTGATTAAAAGATACTGAATAGTTGATAAGATCGCCCCCTTATTTATCATGGTTGGATAAAAGCCTTCTGTTCCGGGCGGGCATGTTAAAAGGAAAGGATGTCCGGGGGAACAGGCTGAAAATGGTTCAGCACAGATAAATTTATGGTTATAGTACCATATTTAGGGATGGGGCGCAAGGGTAATTTTTTGTGGGAGGTGGTTGTAGGGGGGATATTCGTCAAAGGGATATCCCGTCTGCTGCTTGAATCTGCCAACCTATTGTATTTCTAAGTTTCGTATGTTATGATAAAAACAGTGAACTTTACCGACAAAAGTGTGGCAAAAAATACTGCGCAGTGATGTGAAAAAACAAATGGGCATATATTTACATCCGTCAGCTGCTGGATTTGCTGACATTTTAAAGGGAGGGTTTTATGTCGATAAGACAGGGCTTTTAGTTTATACCAATCAGGTTATGGAGACTTCCAGAAAGCTGACCTGCTTTAGTCGGCCCAGGCGGTTTGGCTATGAGGGGGGAGATACTTTTGGTGGGTATCAATTACAGTGTAAAGACCAAAAAACACACATGTAAGATCATAAGATATGACAGGCAGGCAAAGAGAGATCATGTATCATATTGAAAAAATGGGAAAGCGGCAGCTGGGGGTGCGGCTGGAGGACGAACTGTTAAACTATATTTTGAAGGTTCCGGTGGAGGTGGGCCAGAAGATCCCCAATGAATTTGAGCTGGCCCAGAGGTTTGGGGTGGGCCGGAGCACGGTGCGGGAGGCGGTGAAGGGGCTTGTGACCAGAGGGATCCTGGAGGTGCGCAGGGGATCCGGCACGTTTGTGGTGAGCCATCATTCTCTGGAGGAAGATCCTCTCGGCCTTGCCAGGCTGGAAGATAAGTACAAGCTGGCTCTGGAGCTTTTTGAGCTGCGGCTGATGATCGAGCCGGAGATCGCGTCCCTGGCCGCTCAGAAGGCGGGGGATGAGGAGAAGAGGCGGTTAAAGGAGCTGTGCGATAAGGTGGAGCAGCTGTATAATGATGAGAAGGATCATCTGGAGATGGATGTGGAATTTCACACCCACATTGCCAGGTGCAGCCAGAACCGGGTGGTGGAGATGCTGGTGCCGCTGATCAACTCGGCAGTCATCACCTTTGGCAGCTTGACTCACAGGAAACTGAAACAGGAGACGATAGAGACTCACAGGGCTGTGACCGACGCCATTGTCTGCGGGGACTCGGTGGGGGCTAAGTGCGCCATGATCATGCATCTGACCTACAACAGGCAGATGCTGGTGAAGATGATGGAGAGCCACCAGAAGGGGGAGGGAAGGCAGCAGGCTCCGGTTGAATAAGTCAGATGTTTACAGGAGGCAATGCTGCCAAGCCTTGACTATGTCCGGAAATATTTGTATAAAACGTACAAAACAGTAGCTTTACAGAGGGTAAATCTGCTGTTTTTTTGTGCAAAAAGGAGAAGACAGATAAAATACATCAGACATATTGACAATAAAAAGGTTTAATAATATAATTTGATTATAAAACATAAGACGTCTGATGTTTTGAATCAATGGAACCGTGATACAAAAGCTCAACAGAGGCACAGAAACAACAAGGAACACAATAACATTGAATGGAGGGTATTTATTATGGGAACAGACACAATGCTTGACCCCACAAGGCTTATTATCGCGGCCCTGGTGGGTTTGGCGCTTTTGCTGGTGCTGATCATTAAGTTTAAGATCCATGCCATGATCTCGATCCTGATTGGGGCTCTGGTCATCGGCCTGGCAGCGGGGATGCCGTTTTCGGATATTGTGACGGCGGTGAATGACGGTATTGGCAACACATTAAAGGGGATCGCCCTGTTGGTGGGCCTTGGTTCCATGTTCGGCGCTATCCTGGAGGTATCGGGAGGAGCTCAGACCCTGGCAGTGACCATGGTGAAACGGTTTGGGGACGAGAAGGCGGCCTGGGCTCTGGGGATCACAGGCCTGGTCATCGCCATGCCGGTATTCTTTGACGCAGGGCTTATTATCCTGATTCCGCTGGCATTTTCGCTGGCAAAAAGGACCAACCGGTCCTCCTTGTTTTACGCGATTCCGCTTCTGGCAGGTTTGGCTGTGGGGCACGCGTTTATTCCGCCTACGCCGGGGCCGGTTCTGGTGGCCA
Organism: uncultured Hungatella sp.; assembly: GCA_910588505.1. Classification (GTDB taxonomy): domain Bacteria; phylum Bacillota; class Clostridia; order Lachnospirales; family Lachnospiraceae; genus UBA3402. The sequence goes on from CAJUPQ010000046.1 coordinate 21,667, forward strand.
CCATGCTCAATGTGGATCTTGGATGGGTGATCTTGGTGGGGATTGCCTGCGGCGTGGCGGCTATGATCGTTTCGGGGCCGGTGTGGGGCTCCATCTGCGGCAAAAAGTATTTTGTTCCTGTTCCGGACCACGTGGCAAACCAGGAGGAGATCGACGAGTCCAAGCTTCCCGCCTTTGGGACCATTGTGGGGATCATCTTGATTCCTCTGGTGCTGATCATCTTTAAGTCCGTGGCAGGGGTTATGCCTGGGCTGGCGTCTGTGGAACCCCTTCTGGCTTTCCTGGGCGAACCATTTGTGGCTCTTCTGATCGCCACGGTGGCGGCAATGTTCATTCTGGGGATCAAGCACGGATATACCACCGAGGAGCTTGAGAAGATCATGACAAAATCTCTGGAGCCTACAGGACTTATCCTGCTGGTGACTGCCTGCGGCGGGGTTCTGCGGTATATGCTTCAGTATTCGGGCCTTGGAGATGTGATCGGAAATGCGGTGGCTTCCGCCAATCTTCCCATTGTGGTGGTGGCGTTTATTGTAGCGGCTCTTGTAAGGATCTGTGTGGGGTCCGCCACGGTGGCTATGACCATGGCGGCAGGCATCATCGCGGCTATGCCGGGGATCGCGGAGCTGTCGCCTATTTATCTGGCATGTACCACGGCGGCGGTGGCAGGCGGCGCTACGGTCTGCTCCCATTTTAATGATTCCGGATTCTGGCTGGTAAAATCCCTTGTGGGGCTGGATGAGAAGACGACTCTTAAGACCTGGACCATTATGGAGACTCTGGTAGGCGGGACCGGGTTTGTGGTGGCACTGATCATATCCTTCTTTGCGTAGATTTGGATCAGTGATATAATGGATTTCGCTGTTAAGAACAAAAAAGGTAAAAGATTGGGAAGGGAGAGCTTTATTATGGAACTGACAAGTCAGAAAATGAGAAAGCTGGCGCCGGAACTGGATCCTCTCAGGATTGGCACTGGATGGAAGCCGGAGGATCTGGACAAACCGCAGATCATGATCGAGAGCACCTTTGGGGACAGCCATCCGGGAAGCGGCCATCTGGATCTGCTGGTGGAAGAGGTGCGAAAGGGCGTGGAGGAAGCAGGGGGATATGGAGCCCGGTATTACTGCACGGATATCTGCGACGGGGAAAGCCAGGGAACGGACGGGATCAATTTCAGTCTGGTAAGCCGGGAGATCATTGCGGGGATGATCGAGATCCACGGCAATGCCACACCCTTTGACGGGGCCGTGTATCTGGCCAGCTGCGACAAGGGAATGCCGGGAAACCTGATGGGGCTGGCAAGGGTTGACGCTCCGGCTGTGGTGGTGCCTGGGGGCACCATGAACGCGGGGCCCGACATGCTGACCTTAGAGCAGCTTGGCATGTACAGCGCCAAGTACCAGCGGGGGGAGATCGATGAGGAGAAATTAAACTGGGCCAAGTGCAACGCCTGTCCCAGCTGCGGGGCCTGCTCTTTTATCGGCACAGCGTCCACCATGCAGATCATGGCTGAGGCTTTGGGCCTGGCCCTGCCGGGAAGCGCCCTGATGCCTGCCACCAGCCCGGATCTTCTGGCATTTGCAAGGCAGGCGGGCAAACAGGCGGTAAAGCTGGCTGCCATGGAGGGGATGCGCCCGTCGGATATTGTGACAGTCAAGAGCTTTGAGAACGCGATCCTGGTCCACGCGGCTATTTCGGGAAGCACCAACTGCCTGCTGCACATTCCGGCCGTTGCCCATGAGTTTGGCGTTGAGATCACAGGGGATACCTTTGACAGGCTTCACAGAAATGCCAGATATCTGCTGGATGTGCGGCCTGCGGGACGGTGGCCTGCGGAGGTGTTCTACTACGCTGGCGGGGTTCCGGCTATTATGGAGGAGATCAAAGACCACCTTCACCTGGGCGTGATGACGGTCACAGGAAAGACTCTGGGAGAGAATTTGCGGGAGCTTAAGGAAAACGGCTTCTATGAGCGCTGCGGCAGATGGCTGGATGATTTTAACAGGAGATACCAGGTAAATGTGACGAAAGAGGATATTATCCGCCCTTATGATAAGGCTATTGGAACGGATGGGAGTATTGCGATCCTAAGAGGCAACCTGGCTCCCGAGGGGGCGGTGATCAAGCATACGGCCTGTCCAAAGGAGATGTTTAAGGCGGTTCTCAACGCCAGACCCTTTGACAGCGAGGAGGAGTGTCTGGACGCGGTGCTGAAACACAAGGTTCAGAAAGGGGACGCGGTGTTTATCCGCTATGAAGGTCCAAAGGGAAGCGGTATGCCGGAGATGTTCTACACTTCGGAGGCCATCAGCAGCGACAAGGAATTAGGGCGCAGCATCGCGCTGATCACTGACGGACGGTTTTCTGGCGCGTCCACAGGGCCGGTGATCGGACACTGCAGCCCGGAGGCCGCGGACGGAGGCCCCATCGCCCTGGTGGAAGAGGGGGATCTGATCGAGATTGATGTGATGGAGCGGAAGCTGAACATTATTGGCATTAAGGGGGAGAAAAAGACGCCCCAGGAGATCGACGCCGTGCTGGCAGAGAGGCGCAAAAACTGGAAGCCGAAGGAGAGAAAGTACAAGAGCGGGGTTTTGCGGCTGTTTAGTGAGCACGCGGCAAGTCCTATGAAGGGGGCTTATCTGGATTTTTGACGGATCGTTTTGATGGATCGATATGACGTTTTCGTACGGTCAGCGCGGTAAACGCGCAGACCTACCTGAACTGTTATGCCTGGATTTCCAACCGGAGATCCGGGCCGTTTTATTTCTGGACTTTGCCTTAAGGTTATGGTATGCTTATATCATTCTAAGGAACAGTTTCGCCTGCAGGCATTTGCTTGACACAACCTGCATAAAGCGCGGTAATAGAGAGTACATTAGAACCATAAGGAGGATAAAGCGATGATAAAACGGTTCACATGGGGAAGGCCTGTTGAGACGGAGGCAGTGGTCAAAAGAGAGGCGGGGGAGAGAAAGCTTTCAGAGGTTCCATATTTTTCACAGGTTCAGACAGGCGACGGCAGGGTAAGCGTTCTCACTTACCACATGGGGGAGCATGATATCATTTACGGGTTAGGGGAGAACATAAGGGGCATCAACAAGCGGGGCTGGGTTTATGAGTCAAACTGTGTTGACGACCCGATCCACACAGAGGCTAGGCGCAACCTGTACGCATCCCACAACTTCTTTCTGGTGGACGGCAGGGAGCGGTTCGGGGTGTTTGTGGATGCGCCCCAGAAGGTGACATTTGACATAGGGTACACGGACAGGGACCGGCTTGCGGTTACGGTGGACGCGGGCGGGTTTGACCTGTATATCCTGGAGGGGGATTCCCTGCGCCAGATGGTTAGGGAGTTTCGGCAGATCATCGGCAGAAGTTACATCCCTCCCAAGTGGGGCTTCGGGTACGGCCAGAGCCGGTGGGGATATGAGAATGAGGACGATATCCGCCAGGTGGTAAAGCGGCATCGGGACAACGGAGTGCCTCTTGACAGCGTGTACATGGATATTGACTACATGGAGCGGTTTAAGGATTTTACGGTGGATGAGGAGAAGTTCCCTAAGTTTCCCCGGTTTGTGGAGGAGATGAGGGCCCAGAATATCCATCTGGTGCCTATCATAGACGCCGGAGTGAAGATCGAGAAGGGGTATTCGGTGTATGAGGAGGGCGTGGAAAACGGATATTTCTGTAAGAAGGAGGACGGATCGGAGTTTGTAGGCGGCGTGTGGCCCGGAAGATGTCATTTCCCGGACATGCTTAATGATGATGCCAGAAAGTGGTTTGGGCGCAAGTACAAGCTCCTTCTTGACCAGGGGATTGACGGGTTCTGGAATGATATGAACGAGCCGGCCCTGTTTTACGGGGAGGATTATCTTACAAAGGCCTTTGAGAAGTTGGATGAATACCGGAAGCAGGAGCTGAACCTGCACACGTTTTTCGGCATGAAGAATCTGGTTCTGGGGCTGTCCAACCGCAAGGAGGATTACGAGAGTTTTTACCATGAGTACAAGTGGGAGCGCATCCGCCATGATAAGGTTCACAACCTGTACGGCTACTATATGACCAGGTCCGCGGGGGAAGCTTTTGATGAGCTGGAGCCGGACAAGAGGATCCTCATGTTTTCCCGGGCTTCCTATGTGGGGATGCACCGGTACGGCGGCGTGTGGACCGGGGACAACAGCTCCTGGTGGTCCCACATTTTGATGAACCTGCAGATGCTTCCGGGGCTGAATATGTGCGGATTTTTGTACACAGGCGCGGACCTGGGGGGATTTGGCTGCGATACCACGGAGGACCTTCTGCTGCGGTGGCTGGAGTTGGGGATCTTTACGCCGCTGATGCGCAACCACTCCGCCAAGGGGACCAGGGAGCAGGAGTTCTACCGGTTTGGCCATGTGGAGGATTTCCGGGGGATTATCGGCCTTAGGTACGCGCTGGTGCCTTACTTATACAGCGAGTTTGTGAAGGCGGCCATGAGGGATGATATGATGTTCTTGCCTCTTGCCTTTGTGTATCCCAAGGATCAGGAGGCCGCTGTGGTGGAGGACCAGCTGATGGTGGGAGAGAGCGTGATGATCGCTCCGGTGTACAGACAGAACGCCAGAGGCCGGTATGTGTATCTGCCGGAGGATATGAAGCTGTACCGGTTCAGGAGCAGCGAGGATGTGGACATAGAGGTTCTTAGGGCAGGCCATCACTATGTGAAGGCGGAGCTTAATGAGGTGCTTGTGTTTGTCCGTCCGAACCATGTGGTTCCTCTGGCCGGCGGCGGATGCTGTGTGGCGGATGTGGATATGTCCAGGCTGAGGCTTCTGCATTTTGTGACGGACCAGGCGGAGTATGAGCTGTATGATGACGACGGGTATGGGAAGAAGATCGACCTGGAGTCCGGGATCACTAAGGTTCGGGTTACGGTGGATGGAAAGGTGGACGCGGAAGGAGCCTTGGAGGCGGAATGGACGCTTTTCTAGGACCTGCGTATGCATCAGCATGCTTCCTCTGTTCCCTTAAAGCGGAAGCCAGGAGGAGCTAAGTCCCAATGTCATTAAGATCATCGTTTCTATGATAAAGAAAAAAGCCCACCTGCCATATACAAAACAGACAGGTGGGCTTTTTTCATGTTTTTATGGACTTCAAAGATAAGTATGTTCTTTATTCAATTCTTCATTGGCAAGTCATTGTCCTGCATCCACAGGACCAAAACCGCAATAAAGAGCGGATACATAACACTTGTCTGATTAAAAATTCCCGTACTGAACGAAATTGGATTTATTCCGAAGGCAAAACAATATGCAAAATGGGAAATTACAGCAAAAATTCCCAGTCGCAGCATATACCTTTTTACATTATGCGTGTAATAATATCCTTCGCACACGAAAAACCACATAATCGGGGCTGTTAAACGTCCGATAATATGTAATGCCATTGCTCCCGATTCAGCTGGAAAACCGGGATAAATCAAATTACATACATGATCTATCGTCATGGCAATAATTGCAATCAGCTTTAAATGATTTGCATTCAATCGTAGTTGCAGTTTCATATTGCCCCTCCTGCCAATCGCTCGCATTATTCTCACAGACACCGCGGATAGCGAGTGCTAATTACTCGTGAATTAATGCAACGATGTACTAGAGCGTGTTTGAAAATTGCTTTCTGACAGATGTG
>CAJUPQ010000047.1 GCA_910588505.1 uncultured Hungatella sp.
TCATTACTATTTGTGCCGCCAACTGAAAGGCGGCGGAATGGAGATTTATATGAATATCCGGAAACGTATAATCTTCCCCTTGGACAGACTATCGATCTTTGTCTTTTTTAAAGACGGTCACTTTTCTACCAACGCGGTTACCAAAGTCATGTCGTCAGCACGGTCCATAAAGAGTTTGAAAAACAGTTTTCTGCTTGCCATATCGGCCATTGTGACAGTCAATATTTCGGGAATTTTGATCGTGCTGTTTACGGAATATTTTGATATCAAGGGCGCCAGGATTTTAAGTTTGGGTTTTATGACCACTTTGATCTACGCAGGTATAGTGCTGGTCACAGGATACAAATTTGTGTATGGCGCTACGGGAATCGTGACAACAGTGCTGAGAGGCTTGTTTCCGGATATGGATCCCAACTGGTTTATGGGATATGGGGCGGTTTTGTTTATCATGACTTTTTCAGGAACGTCCAATCACATGATATTTTTGACCAACGCCATCAGAGGGCTGGATTACCACACCATAGAGGCGGCCAAGAATATGGGGCTTTACAGAGCGCGATCCTGTTTAAGATCGTGCTGCCCATCTTGAAACCGACGATTTTTGCTATTACCATCCTTACATTTCTGGCCGGCTTAAGCACCATGTCAGGGCCTCTGATCGTTGGAGGAAAGGATTTCCAGACCATCAACCCCATGATAAAGACTTTTGCTCAGATGCAGGGGGCGATGGAGATCGCGGCTCTTTTGGCTATTATTTTGGGGCTGGCCACAAGTATTCTGCTTATGATCATGCAGAAGATCGAGAATCCGGTGCTCAATGTTATGGCCCATGTGATTGCGTACATTATGTTTGTGATCTATATGCTGCCTATTATCTATGTGTTTATGTTTTCTTTTACGGACGCGCGGGCTATTAAGACGGGAAAAATATCCATCCATTCTTTTACGCTGAAAAATTATAAGCATTTATTTGAACTTTCCACAGCGTACATGCCTTATATTGTCAGTCTGGTCTACGCCATAGGAGCCTCTCTGATCGTTACGGTCATAGCGGTCGTAGTGGCAAGGATCGTCACTAAATCAAAACACAAGCTGGATCAGCTGTTTGAGTATTCCGTGCTGATCCCGTGGCTGCTTCCAAGCACGCTGATCGCCTACATCATCGTCAAGCTGCCTTTTTCCTACCGCATGATCCGAGCCTCCTTTTTTAGTATTGACGGGAAAATGGAAGAGGCTGCTAAGGCCATGGGAGCAAAGTCCTTTTACACTATGAGAAAGGTGATCCTTCCTGTGATCATGCTGGTGGTTCTGTCCATAGTGGTTCTGAATTTAAAAAGCCTGTTATCTGAGTATGACTTGTCCGTGTTTTTGTATCATCCGCTGTTTAAGCCTTTGGGCATTGTGATCAAGGGAGCTACGGAAGAGACAGCCACCACAGAGGCCCAGGCCATGGCGTTTGTGGACTCTGTTCTGCTGATGGTGATTTCCACCATCTCTCTGTGGCTGGGACGGTACGGCGGATTTGGTTCTGCAAAACGTTTTCTGACAGGTGGAGGAAGGAGAACATCATGGAGGAGTTGAGAACGCTTATAAAAAGAAAAAAGGTTTTGATAGCCGCACACCGGGGTGTGGCAGGGGCCAATATCCCCTGTAATACCATCCCTGCATTTGAGATTGCCCTGCAAAGTGGCGCGGATATTCTGGAGATGGATCTGTTTAAGACCTTGGACGGGGAGATTTTTATCTTTCATACAGGGAAGGAACCGTTTTTGTTGGACCGCCATATTGATCTTACACGTATGACCGCTGAAAAGGTGAGAAAACTGCGGCTGGTGAATGTGGATTTTTGGGAGACCGGGCAAGGACTGAACACCTTTGATGAGGTTCTGGAACAGTTTACGGGGTGTTATATTTTAAATCTTGACCGATGTTTTGGTTTTTTGGAAGAGGTGGTTCAAAAAGTGGAGCGCCATGGCATGAAGGAGCAGATCTTTCTGAAAAATGCCCCGAATGATGAGGCCTTGAAAAAGGTGGAGGAGCTGGTATTTGCCAGTGAGGATGCCCCCATTGTCCAGGACAGTTATATAGATGATATGCACAGAAAAGGGAAGATCTTGAGGGGGAATCCTCCCATGGGGTCATACGGATGACGCTGGCCCGGGAGTCGGGGGCTGTGAAGCGCATGCAGTCGTTTCTGGAAAAGGCCGGCGTGGGCGTGTCTTTGGTGAAGATACAGAAGACGAAGAAAGAGGAGGTTAAGCTGGAGTTTGAGGTAATCTATCCGTATGGGTATGAGAAGGCGGCGCTGTTTTCGGATCTGGCGGAGATGAGCGGGGTGGTGATGGTGGGAGAGTAAGGGGTGCTTATGTAGAAAACAGGATGGAAACAGTCTTACAAGCAAGCTTGACGCCTGTTTTCATCCTGTTTTCCCCGCCCCATGAACAGTATTATTGATTCGCGCGGATGGGTGAAAATTCATAGACTTTGCTGTCCGATTATGATATACTAAAACCAGTAAAATAAGGCGTTTCATAATTGGGAGGTGATTATATGCCGAGTCAAGCAGATATTATTCGGGATTCAATAAACGAATTTTCAAGAATACAAGATTGGATGATATTAGCTAAAAAGAATAATGATATTGAAACATACGAACAGATACGCAAACGTTATATTGAGTTAAAAGTTACATTGTCGTCTTTAAGCGTTAATATTACAGAACTTGACAGAATAAAAGAATAGGGAGGGTAACAGACATTTCACCAGTATCAGAAGCAAAGAAAAGGGCCAATAAGAAGTGGCAGGACGCAAAAGAAAAGATAGGACGTGAAAAGTAGATGCGTTCTATTTTTTGCGCTATTATACAACTACACATTTATCCACTGAAATTTATGCAAGGATGTGGAAGGCTGTGATTCGCGCAAGCTGGAGGATTTTCTGTTTACAATCCCCGCGGATCATGTTATAGTATCTGTACCGGATGATAGAGGGACATAGAAGAATCTGTCATTAGAAAGTTTAACATTCATTTTATGGGAGAGGCTTTCTCCCGCGCCGTCTGGCAGAAATATCTGAATATCAGCCTGTTATCAGGCAGAGTTTCAAAGGAATATGGGAATAAGTAATAGAAAAATAAATACACAGCAGAAATTTATTTTCCGGGAAGGAAAAAGAAGATATAATAAAGACAGTTGTTGTATGTCTCCTGCAAAAAGGAGGCAAGTGTGAAGAAGGGGACAGGCAAAAAACAGACAGGTAAAAGACAAGATGCCATTGTGCCTGCACAGGCTGGGGAGAATTACCCTATGGAGGACCGGGCGCTGAAGGAGGCGGCGCGGTTTATGGGGGAGGATCTGCGGAGATTTCGGGCCTATGAGGCGGTGGTCAGTTACAAGTATGGGGTTGATGTGTGTACGTATGTGGTGTGTACGGCCATAACAAAGGTGATAAAAAGCTGTCTGGTACAGGGGAAGAGCTGATAGCACTTTTGACTTCTCTGATGGACGGTGAGATGAGCCAGGAGCTGAGGGTGAAGAGAAGCCTTGGGATCCTGCAGAGTGAGCAGGAGCAAGTGGATAAGGGTCAGATGGTGCCGATGCAGTCGGTGTTGTATGCTTTGGCCATGAAAGTGCTGACAAAGGATGAGATAAAAAAGGTAAAGGAGATGATGACAATGACGCTGTTGGGGCAGATGTTGATGGAGGATGGGATAGAGAAAGGTGAATTTAAAAATATGAGGGAACTGATTCGCGACGGCTTGCTGTCCATGGAGACGGCGGCAGCCAGAAAGCATATGACAGTAAAGGAGTTTAAGGAAAAGCTTAAGGAGTTGAATCTGGAATAAGATATCAAGGGTATTTCCGGAGGCATGACCTCAGAGGTTATCCGGACAGAAAACAGCAGGGTTCACTCTTCTGTTTGAATCATAAACAAATGATCCTGACAGAAAGGCGAACCCTGTTTTATTAGATCGATGATTTCCCAACTTCAGCCATCTTCATGGCACGGACCTTTAACGGAAGGCCGAACAGTGTGATAAAGCCGTCGGCGTCGTGATGGTCGTACAGCTCTCCGGTGGTGAAGGAGGCCAGGGACTCACTGTACAGGGAGTAGGGGGAGGTGGTTCCGGCTTTGATGATGTTGCCTTTGTAAAGCTTGAATTTTACCTCTCCGGTTACATATTGCTGGGTGGATTCCACGAAAGCCTGAACAGCTTCCCTGAGGGGAGTGAACCATTTTCCCTCATATACGATCTGGGCCATCTTGTTGCCCATATCCTTCTTGGTCTCCATGGTGGCTCGGTCTAAGACCAACTCCTCCAGCTGCTGGTGGGCTTCCATGAGGATGGTTCCGCCCGGGGTTTCGTATACGCCCCGGGACTTCATGCCCACCACCCGGTTTTCCACGATATCCACAATGCCGATGCCGTGCTTTCCGCCCAGTTCATTGAGCTTACGGATGATGTCGGAGACTTTCATCTTCTCACCGTTGACGCTTACGGGGATGCCCTTTTCAAAGGTCATGGTTACATACTCTCCCTCATCCGGAGCTTTTTGTGGTGTTACGCCCAGAACCAAGAGGTGGTCATAGTTAGGTTCGCTGGCCGGGTCTTCCAGCTCCAGGCCCTCATGGCTGATGTGCCATAAGTTCCGGTCCCGGCTGTAGCTGCTGTCTGCGGAGAAAGGGAGATGGATGCCGTGCTGTTTGCAGTACTCAATCTCATCTTCCCGGGACTGCATGGTCCAGATGTCGGTCATACGCCAAGGGGCAATGATCTTTAAGTCCGGAGCCAGGGCTTTGATACCCAGTTCAAAACGGATCTGGTCGTTGCCCTTGCCGGTGGCTCCGTGGCAGATGGCGGAGGCGCCCTCCTTGCGGGCGATCTCCACCAGCCGTTTGGCGATGGCCGGGCGGGCCATGGAGGTGCCTAACAGGTATTTGTTCTCATATACGGCTCCTGCCTGGACGCAGGGGATGATATAGTTGTCGCAGAAATCATCTACCAGATCTTCGATGTATAATTTGGAAGCGCCGGACAGCTTGGCCCGCTCTTCCAGTCCGTCCAGTTCGCTTCCCTGGCCGCAGTCAATACAGCAGCAGATAACTTCATAATCGAAGTGTTCTTTTAACCACGGGATGATGGCTGTGGTGTCAAGACCGCCGGAATAGGCTAATACTACTTTCTCTTTCATAATTGATATCCTCCTGAAGGTTGTAACATTCATTTTTAGACTTTCCTTACTATAAACCATATTGTTGGAAAATGCAAGGAGTAAATGAATAAAAATTTAAAAATATGCATAATATGCAATAATAATGTATATTTATAAATTAATATTGTAGAAAAAGCCACTTTTCAACAGAGGAAAAACCTACTATAATAAGGAGACACGTTACAGATAAAAGAATGGCAGAGATTTAAGGAGATAATGAGGAGATAAGACTATGATCAAGGTCGGGATTATCGGCTCCACCGGTTACGCAGGAGGGGAGCTGGCAAGGATTTTGCTTCAGAGAGATGATGTGGAGATCAAATGGTTTGGCTCCAAAAGCTATGTGGACCAGAAGTATGCTTCCGTTTATCAGAATATGTTTCAGATCGTGGATGATGTGTGTATGGAAGAGAATATGGAGAAGCTGGCAGAGATTGCGGATGTGATCTTTACGGCCACTCCCCAGGGGCTGTGCGCGTCCCTAGTCAATGAGGAGCTGCTGTCCAGGACAAAGGTGATCGATTTAAGCGCGGATTTCCGCATCAAGGATGTGGCAGTGTATGAGAAGTGGTACAAGATCACTCATCCGTCGCCGCAGTTTATCGGGGAGGCGGTGTATGGGCTGCCGGAGCTGAACCGGGAGAAGATCAAGAAGGCCAGGCTGGTGGCGAATCCGGGGTGTTATCCCACTTGCTCCACATTGGCCGTCTACCCTCTGGTTAAGGAGGGGATCATTGACACGGATACCCTGATCATTGACGCGAAGTCCGGGGTGTCCGGGGCCGGGAGAGGCGCTAAGGTGGATAATCTTTACTGTGAGGTCAATGAGAGCTGCAAGGCTTATGGGGTGGCCAGCCACAGGCATACGCCGGAGATTGAGGAACAGCTGTCTTATGGGGCCGGGAAGCCGGTGATATTGAATTTTACGCCTCATTTGATTCCAATGAATCGGGGGATTCTCATCACGGCTTACGCCTCTCTGGCCAAGAAGGTTTCTTACGATGAGGTGAAGGCTGTGTATGATCGGTATTATGGATTGGAGCGGTTTGTGAGATTGCTGGATAAGGATGTGTGTCCTCAGACCCGATGGGTGGAGGGAAGCAATTTTGTGGATGTGAATTTTAAGATTGATGAGAGAACCGGACGGGTCATTATGATGGGGGCTATGGATAATATGGTGAAGGGCGCCGCGGGACAGGCGGTACAGAATATGAATCTGATGTTTGGGCTGGCGGAGGATACGGGGCTTCGGCTGGTGCCGGTGTTTCCGTAAGGAAGGAGGAAAGTACTATGAGTTTTCAGATCATCGAGGGCGGCGTTACTGCTGCCAAGGGGTTTGGGGCCGCGTCAACGGCGGCGGGGATCAAGTATAAGGACAGGCAGGATATGGCTTTGATCTTCAGTGAGGTTCCCTGCGCTGCGGCGGGGACGTTTACCACCAATGTGGTGAAGGCGGCTCCGGTGAAGTGGGACCAGGATATTGTGTATAATAAGCCTGCTGCCCAGGCCGTGGTGATCAATGCGGGGATCGCCAATGCCTGTACCGGGGCGGAGGGGTACGGATACTGTAAGGAGACGGCGGATGTGGCTGCAGAGGTTCTGGGGATTTCGGCGGACTCTGTGCTGGTGGCTTCCACAGGGGTTATCGGAATGCAGCTTCCCATGGACCGGATCGGGGCGGGGGTTAAGGCTATGGCTCCGAAACTGGATGGGAGTCTTGAGAGCGGCACGGCGGCGGCCAAGGCCATCATGACCACAGACACAAAGAAAAAGGAAGCGGCGGTTACGGTAGAGCTGGGAGGCAGGAGGGTGACCATCGGGGGAATGTGCAAGGGTTCGGGGATGATCCACCCTAATATGTGTACCATGCTGGGATTTATCACCACGGACGCAGCCATTTCCAGGGAGATGCTCCAGGCTGCCCTCAGTGAGGATGTGAAGGATACCTACAACATGGTGTCTGTGGACGGGGATACTTCCACCAATGACACGGTGCTGCTTTTGGCCAACGGCATGGCGGGGAATCCGGAGATTACACAGAAAGATCAGGATTATGAGGCGTTTAAGGCTGCCCTCCATCAGGTCAATGAGACTCTGGCAAAGAAGATCGCCGGGGACGGGGAAGGGTGTACGGCTCTGTTTGAGGTGAAGGTCGTGGGGGCCGAGAGCAAGGAGCAGGCGGTGACTCTGGCCAAGTCAGTGATCACATCCAGCCTGACCAAGGCGGCTATTTTCGGGCATGACGCCAACTGGGGGCGGATCCTCTGTGCCATGGGGTATTCGGGGGTGCAGTTTGACCCGGAACAGGTGGATCTGTTTTTTAAGAGCAAGGCGGGGAAACTTAAGATCATTGAAAACGGAGTGGCGGTGGATTACAGTGAGGAGAAGGCCACGGAGATCCTCTCCCAGCCGGAGGTAACGGCTGTGGCGGATATCAAGATGGGTGATGCGACGGCTGTGGCGTGGGGATGTGATCTGACCTTTGAGTATGTGAAGATTAATGCGGACTATCGGTCGTAGGTTGTAGGGGCGGCAGATTTTTAGTTCGTTTAGTTTCCGTAAGGAAACTGTATTGTTTAGTGAGCAAGGGCGGCGGTTATGGTGAAGCCAGCAAGGGAAGGGAGGCATGGTGCCGTCCGGGTGAATTTATGTTATGGAGATGAGACCAGGAAAACAGGAGGGCTGATACCCGCCTGGTTTCCGCTTTGGGCTCATCGGAATGTTTTGCATATCTGAACCCGGACAGCACACAGATTCTCACGGGCCCACGACAACTTCGACTTAACTATATATCAATATGACAAAACTAAAATTCCGGTTTATGATGAAAGAGAGGAAGAGAGATGAACTTAGATCCGGCGATTATGCAGAAAGCGGAGGTGCTGATTGAGGCGCTTCCCTATATCCAGCGTTTTAACAGGAAGATCATTGTAGTGAAGTACGGCGGCAGCGCCATGGTGGACGAGAATCTGAAGCGCCATGTGATCCAGGATGTGGTTCTCCTGAAACTGGTGGGATTTAAGCCCATCATTGTCCACGGAGGGGGCAAGGAGATCAGCCAGTGGGTACACAAGGTGGGTATGGAGCCAAGGTTTGTGGGCGGGCTTCGGGTTACGGATGAACCTACCATGGAGATTGCGGAGATGGTGCTCAACCGGGTCAACAAGAGCCTGGTGCAGCTGGTTAATGAGCTGGGCGTCAAGGCGGTAGGTATCAGCGGCAAGGACGGGATGATGCTTAAGTGCGACAGGAAGTACGCAGGCGGTGAGGACATCGGGTTTGTGGGGGATATTAAGGAGGTTAATCCCAAGGTGATCTATGATCTGCTGGAAAAGGATTTCCTTCCCATTATCTGCCCCATTGGATTTGACGATAATTATTTAAGCTACAATATAAACGCGGACGACGCGGCCTGCGCTATTGCCAGGGCGGTGAAGGCGGAGAAGCTGGCTTTTCTCACAGATGTGGAGGGGCTGTACCGGGATTTTGGGAAGAAGGAGACCCTGATTTCGGAGATGGAAGTGGGGGAGGCCCAGGAGTTTGTGGACAGCGGAGCCCTGGGAGGCGGGATGCTGCCGAAGCTGCAGAACTGTGTGGATGCTATTAAGGACGGGGTGTCCAGGGTGCATATTCTGGACGGAAGGATTCCCCACTGCCTGCTTTTGGAGATCTTTACCAATAAGGGCATCGGCACGGCGATTTTGAATTCGAAGGAGGAGCACTATTATCATGGGAAATGAGGGGAAGGAACTGGAGAAGAACAATGCCATTGACAGGGCGGAGCAGGTGCTGTACAAGACGTACAACCGCTTTCCCGTGATATTTGAGCGGGGGGAAGGCGTGCGTCTGTATGATTCGGAGGGAAATGAATACCTGGATTTCGGGGCGGGTATTGCCGTGGTGGGACTGGGCTATAATGACCCAGAGTATACGGAGGCCTTGAGGCAGCAGGCCGGCAGGCTGCTGCATTGTTCCAACCTGTATTACAATCAGCCGTCCATTGACGCCGGGGAGCGGCTTTTGAAGGCTTCCGGCATGGAGAAGGTGTTTTTTACCAACAGCGGCACCGAAGCTGTGGAGGGGGCGCTTAAGATCGCCAAGCGGTACGCGTTTAACAGGGACGGCCATGGAGGCCATGAGATCATTGCCATGAGGCATTCTTTCCACGGCAGAAGCCTGGGGGCTCTTTCGGTTACGGGCAATGACCACTATCAGGAGCCTTTTGCGCCGCTGCTTCCGGGGATCAGATTTGCGGATTTCAATGACCTGGACAGCGTGAAAGGGCTGGTAAATGAGAACACCTGCGCCATCCTTATGGAGACGATCCAGGGGGAGGGCGGCATCTATCCGGCGGCTGAGGAGTTTTTAAGGGGAGTGAGAGACCTGTGCGATGAACATGATATGCTCCTTATGCTGGATGAGATCCAGTGCGGTATGGGGCGTACTGGTTCTATGTTCGCATGGCAGGAGTACGGCGTGAAGCCGGATGTGATGACCGTGGCAAAGGCTCTGGGCAACGGCGTTCCCATCGGGGCGTTTCTGGCCCGGGGGAAAGCTGCCTGGGCCATGGGGCCAGGGGATCACGGCACCACCTACGGAGGCAATCCCTTTGTGTGTGCTGCGGCGGATACGGTGCTGCGGCTGTTTGAGGAGCGGCAGCTCACAGAAAGTGTAAAGAGCGTGGGAGCTTACCTGTGGGAGAAGCTGGAGGAATTTGGCAGGAGCCATGGATGTGTGACGGGACACAGGGGAAAGGGCCTGATGCAGGGGCTGGAATTTGACAGGCCTGTGGCGGACATTGTGAATAAAGCCCTTCTGGAACAGAGGCTGGTGCTGATCAGCGCCGGGGCCAATGTGATTCGGTTTGTGCCGCCTCTTATCATCACAGAACATCATGTAGATGAGATGATCGAAAAACTGGGTGGGGCGTTATGAGTCCGGCGGTCAGTTATGAAAAGCAGAAGCGCAGGGCTGTGACGGGAATCGTGTCTTCGGCTGTGGTTCTTGGCCTTTCCTTAAGCATAGCCCTGGCGGGATGGTTTTTCTTTCTGGACGCCTGGGGGCAGGCTTTGCGGGCGCAGCAGAGGGAGACATGGTTTGACCCGTGGGAGGACGGCGGGAAGATTCAGACTTCCTACAAGTGCTGGAACATGACAGGTCTGTCCGAGGAATTCGCGATGGATTTTAAGGAGACGTATCATTATTGCTTTGCCTTTGGCCAGACAGGGGTTCCGCTTATTGTGAAGATGGAGGGAAGCTTGGAGGGGTTTCAGCCTTACAGGGACGCTCTGTACGTGGAGGGCGCCCAGTTGCCGGAGGCTTTTATGCTCCGCGGAGTGGCGGCTCCTATTGAAGATGATATCCGGGAGTTTGCCATTGAAAGTCTGAACATTCTTTATGATGGCCAGGTGGTTTCCGAGGATGATTTCGAGGAGCTTATCGGTGTCAGCTTTCTGGATACCACGAAAAAGCCTATGGGGGGAGCTGACTTTGCCGCGGGGATCGGGTGCGGGATGTTTGGCCTTGTCTTTGGCGGCATTGGGATTTTCCTGCTGGTGGTGAACGTGAAACGGCGGATAAGGATCGGGCGTCTTTTGGAGAAAGAGCGGGAAAGTATGCGGCAGGCGGCTGCGTGGCAGAATACGGCTTATGATACAGCTTATAATACGGCGTATGATGGGACTGGCAGTACGGATTACGGCAGGGGATATGATTCTTCTGTCTGGGGAAATGAATCCAGGGGGAGTCAAAGCGCTGCGGCCAGCGGCGTGCGGCTGACGCCCCTTAAAAAGAGCAATCCGTTTCTTGGGATTTTGGGAGCCATAGGGGGCTCCCTCCTTGGCGTGGTGTTGTGGCTGTTCATTAGCTTTGTGGGATTTATCGCCGGTTTTGCCGGATTTGTGATGTTAAAATGTGCTTTGAAAGGGTATGAGATCCTGTCAGGGAGACTGGATAAAAAGGGGGCAGTGATCTCTCTTTTTATCACAGCGTTTATGATATTTTTTGCCAATGGGCTGGAATATGTCATTGCCCTTTGCCGGGCGTTTTTTGAGCTGGATGCCAGCTTTGACACCATTCGGTATGTGTTGATGAATTTTGGCCAGCTGATGACAGAGACACAGTCCTGGGGTGGGTTTTATATGAATCTTGTGCTGGGCTATGGATTGTCGATCTGGGCCAGCTACAGGGTTATCTGGAGTATACTGACCTTTAAGGAGCAGGATCCGTTTAATTGAAATAGGCAGAAGGAGGGAATGAGCATGGTCGCGATACAGCAGCAGACGGTCAAAGAATTTTTAGAGGTACTGTCCTCCAAACAGCCGGTTCCGGGGGGCGGCGGCGCGTCGGCTCTGGCCGGGGCTATGGGGACGGCTCTGGGACTTATGGTGGGCAATCTGACTGTGGGGAAGAAAAAGTACGCTCAGGTGGAGGCCAGTGTGGTTTCTCTGATGGAGCGGCTGACCGGTATGCAGGGGGAGATGATGGAGTTGGCAGATGAGGACGCCAGGGTATTCGCGCCTTTGGCGGCGGCATACGGGCTGCCGACAGGGACTGATGAGGAGAAAGCCCACAAGGCAAATGTCATGGAGGCCAATCTTTTGGCTGCCAGCCTGGTTCCTGTGAAGGTTATGGAGCTGGCCGTGGAGAGTCTTGGGATTTTGAAGGAGCTGGAGGAGAAGGGAAGCGTTATGGCGGTCAGCGATGTAGGTGTGGCAGTGCAGTTTGCCAGAACCGCGGTGACGGGAGCTGTCATGAATGTTTATATTAACACAAAGTCTATGACTGACAGGGGAAAGGCTAAGGAAATCAATGACAGGGCGGCCGCAGCGCTGGCCCAGGGGACCATGCTGGCGGATGAGATCTATGGCAGGGTGCTGAACAGGCTGAAAGGGAATGAAAGCGTATGATTACACTGAAAGGGGCAGAAGTATCTGCAAAGATAAAGGAACAAGTTCAGGAGATGGCTGGCAGGTTAAAGGGAGGGGTTCCCAGGCTGGCTATTGTCCGGGTGGGAGAGAGACCGGATGATCTGTCTTATGAGCGGGGAGCCATGAAGAAGATGGCGGCTTTTGGTTTGGAGGCTGTTTCCTGCGTCTTTCCCGCAGACATCACGGATAAGGAGTTTAAGAAAGCTTTCCGGAATATCAATGATGACCCGGAGATTACGGGGATCTTGGTTCTGAGACCTTTACCGAAACAGATCTGTGAGAGGGATATTGAGAATATGATTTCCCCGGACAAGGACCTGGACGGTATCTCACCGATCAATATTGCAAAAGTATTCGCCGGAGATTCGTCGGGGTTTGCTCCCTGCACGGCAGAGGCTGTGGTGGAGGTGTTGAAAGCCAACAATATCAAGATCGCGGGGAAACGGGCGGTGATTGTGGGACGCAGCATGGTGGTGGGGAAACCTCTGGCTATGCTTCTCATGAAGGAGAACGCCACAGTCACGGTGTGCCATACAAAGACAGCGGATCTGCCGGGGATGTGCAGATCCGGGGAGATCCTGGTGGCTGCGGCAGGGCGGGCGAAGATGATCGGCGGCGATTATGTGGGGGCGGGAGCGGCTGTTATTGACGTGGGGATCAATGTGGATGACAGCGGGAGACTCTGCGGGGACGTGGATCTTGACGCCATCCAGGAGAAAGCGTCTATGGCTACGCCTGTGCCGGGAGGCGTGGGAGCGGTAACTACGGCGGTGCTGGCCAGACATTTGGCGCTGGCGGCAGCCAGACAGGAGCGAACTTAAGATGTGTGCCAAGAGGGGACGGTCGGATGTAAAAGCCAGACAGGAAAAAGAGAAATGACAAAAGGGATTTGGGAATAAGAAGGAAGCCGGATGCCGGATGGGATTGCCATCGGCAGCGGCTTCCTTTTTTTGGCATAGGACAAGCGGCGTTGTGCAATGGGATTGGAATCTAATGTATAAAAATGGAGCAGGTTGGGAAAATAGTCTGCATCAGGAGTCGTCTCGATAAAGAAAGGAGCGTTTGGTATGTGGGGTATTGTGATCGCGTTGGTTTCCGGCGCGCTGATGAGTATTCAGGGAGTGTTTAATACGGAGGTGACGAAGCAGACCAGTATCTGGGTCTCTTCCGGGTGGGTGCAGCTGACCGCTTTTTTGACATGCCTTGTGATGTGGCTGTGTACAGGGAGAGAGCAGATAAACGGCCTTGGGCAGGTGCATCCCTGGTATATGCTGACAGGGGGTCTTTTAGGCGCGCTGATCACGTACACGGTGATCAAAAGCGTGGGAAGCCTTGGGCCTGCCAGATCGGCGCTTCTGATCGTAATCGCCCAGATCCTAGTGGCTTATGCCATTGAGGTGATGGGGCTGTTCGGGGTGGAGAAAGCCGGGCTGGAATGGAAGAAAGTGATCGGCGCTGCGGTGGCTATCGCGGGAATTGTCATTTTTCGATATTAAGTGAAAAATGTGCTTGTATTTAATCGGGGAAGTGGTTAGAATAGAGGTAGGCTGAAGATGGTATTCTCCAATTACAGAGCATAGGGAGGATTACCATGAAAAAACTGAGGATTAAGTATTTGCTGACTGTCATATGTATGTTGGCTGCAGGCATATGTTATAGTTGTGGCAAGGGGACAAACCAGGTGGATTTGGACGGCCAGACTCTGGTGATGGATCTGCAGGCTGAGCAGACATCCCAGGAGGCAGGCGTACAGAGCGGACTGATATCGGCGAAGACGGAGGCGGGGGAGGATTCTCCCGATGAACCGGAGACAGGCTCCGGGGAGGAGCCGCTGCCTTGGCAGACAGAATCGGTCCGTTTCTATGTACATATTTGCGGGGAAGTGGTGAAGCCGGGAGTCTATGAGATGGAGCCGGGGAGCCGTATCTTCCAGGCCGTGGAGGCTGCAGGGGGCTTTACCGCCCAGGCGGCGGCAGATTACCTGAACATGGCCCAGGAGACGGCAGACGGGATGAAGATCACGGTGCCGTCCAGGGAGGAGACAGAAGGTCTGAAGGTTTTGGAGCCTGGGGCAGGCGCTAGCGGTGAGTCCGAAAAGAAGGGGCAAGTTACCGGAAGCGGAGAGGGCGGCAGGCAGGGTAGTCCATGGATCGAGATGCCGGAGGGAACCGGTCAGGAACTTTTGAGCCGGACAGAGCCGCCGCGAAAGATCAATCTTAATACGGCCACAAAGGAGGAGCTGATGACTTTAAAGGGCATCGGGGAGGCCAAGGCAGCGGATATCATCCGTTACCGAGAGGAGCAGGGGCCGTTTCAGACCGTTGAAGAGGTCATGAATATTTCCGGGATCAAGGAAGCTGCTTTTGAGAAGATAAAAAACGACATTACAGTATAGAGAAGAACAGACAGGGGAGGTTTTAGGGGCGGCGCAGGTCATTCATTGACAGAAGGGCGGATGAGGCGCTGCCGCGGAAACCTGATATGGCAAGGGAATAGGAAGAGGTGTGATCATGGCAAAAGTTTTGGTTGTGGATGATGAGAAGTTGATCGTCAAGGGGATCCGGTTCAGCCTGGAGCAGGACGGGATGGACGTTGACTGTGCATATGACGGGGAGGAAGCGGTTAACAAGGCCAGGGATACGGAGTACGACGTGATCCTGCTGGATGTAATGCTCCCTAAGGCGGACGGGTATGAGGTGTGTCAGAGCATTCGGGAGTTTTCGGAGGTTCCCATTATCATGCTCACTGCCAAGGGCGGGGACATGGACAAGATTCTGGGGTTGGAGTACGGGGCGGACGATTATATCACGAAGCCTTTTAATATTCTGGAGGTGAAGGCCAGGATCAAGGCCATTCAGCGGCGGAATTCCAAGCGGGGGAAGCGGGGCGGCGTGCCGGAGAACCGGGTGGTTACGGCGGGAAGCCTTAAGATTGACAGGGACAGCCGGAGAGTGTTTGTGGGGGACAAGGAGATGAATCTGACGGCCAAGGAGTTTGACCTTTTGGAGCTTTTAGCCTGCAATCCAAACAAGGTGTATAGCAGGGAATCCCTTCTTGGGTATGTGTGGGGCAATAAGGCCATGGATTCCGGGGATGTGCGGACCGTTGACGTGCATGTGCGGAGGCTGCGGGAGAAGATTGAGCCAAGCCCCAGCGCGCCTCAGTTTGTCCATACCAAGTGGGGCGTGGGGTATTATTTTCGGGCTCAGGGGTAAAGCCGGGCACACAGGCGGGACAACAGGAGAATGTCACAGCCTGGGCAGAAGCACATAAAGGAGCGCAGATCAGGGCTGGAGGTTGGCAGAGCGCGGCGGAGTGCAGACTACGGACAGCCGGGGAAGCCATAAGGGACCCGGACAAGGGCAAGTGAGGAGATTGGCAGGATGACGGACAGGATCAGACAAGTGACCATGGAGGATCTGGACAGAGTGGCCCAGGTGGAGGCAGTGTGCTTCCCGGCTGCGGAGGCTGCGGGAAGGGAAACTTTTCGGGCACGGATTGAGCGATTTCCCGACAGCTTTTTTGTGGCGGAGAAGGACGGCGTGATCGTCGGGTTTATTAACGGGGCCGTGACGGATGAGCGGACTATAAGGGATGAGATGTTTGAGGATGTGTCCCTTCACAATCCCGGGGGCTGCTACCAGAGTATTTTCGGGCTGGATGTGGCGCCGGAGAGGCAGCATCAGGGGATCGCTGGGGAGCTGATGAGGCATATGATCGAGGATGCCAGGAGGAGAGGCAGGAAGGGGCTTATTCTGACCTGCAAGGACAGGCTTATGGGATTTTATGAGCAGTTTGGGTATAAAAGCCTTGGGGTGTCGGCTTCGGTTCACGGCGGAGCCGTGTGGTATGATATGATTCTGGAGTTTTCGGAATGAAGATTACCGTGGTGGCAGTGGGAAAGATCAAGGAGCGGTTTTTTGAGGATGCCATAAGGGAGTATGAGAAGCGCCTGGGGCGGTACTGCAGGCTGGAGATTGTCCAGGTGGCGGATGAGCGGACGCCGGACGGGGCAGGCGATGCTTTAGAGCGGCAGATCAAGGAGCGGGAAGGGGAGCGGATCCTGGCACAGATCAAGGACGGCGCCTATGTGATCGCTCTGGCCATTGAGGGGAAGATGCTGGATTCGGAGGAATTGGCAGAGAAGCTGGGGCAGCTGGCAGTGGGCGGCGTCAGCCATTTGGCGTTCGTGATCGGAGGTTCCCTGGGGCTGTCGGAGGCAGTGCTGGCGCGGGCGGATTATCGGCTGAGTTTTTCGAGGATGACGTTTCCCCATCAGCTGATGCGGGTGATTCTGCTGGAGCAGGTGTACCGGGGGTTTCGGATCTTGAATCATCAGGCGTATCATAAGTGAGGGGAAAGTTCTGAAAAAAGCAAGGAAGTGTAGGAAAGCTAAGATTTAGGCTGCCTTTCTTTGAAATTTTGATGGTCATATTTATGTGATAATGCATATAACTCGATAGACACTTTCAAAATCGTTGACACTCTGATAAAAATCCAAAAGTTTGGATTTTTACCAGGGAATGCTAGACCTTCAGCTTGTGGATGCAGGTCAGCATTACAAAAAGCTGAACAAAAGCTATATCATATTTATCTGTCCCTTTGATTTGTATGGGAAAGGACGGCACATCTATACCTTTGAAAATATCTGTAAAGAAGACAACAGTATTTCTATGGGGGACGAAGCCGTAAAGATATTTCTGAATGCAAATGGTACAATGGATGATGTCAGCAGGGAGTTAAAGGCATTTCTGGACTATGTGGCAGGGCAGAAGCCGGAGGACTCCTATGTTGAGAAGCTGGAAGAAGCTGTGCAGGAAGCCAAGAAAAACAGGGAATGGAGGCATGAGTATATGACATTGTTGATGCGAGACCAGGAGAATGTGGAAAAAGGTGAGGAGATGCTGGCAAAATTGATTATGCTTTTAAGTGAGGATGGTCGTTTATCAGATGTTATCAGAGTATCGCAGGATAAAGAATATCGCCAGAACCTTTATTTAGAATATCACATTATCTAGGAGCAGGAATATAACAGGGCAGAGCATTTCAAGTGTTCTGCCCTGCTTGACAAAATAATATAGGGTCATTTTTCGCACTTGAGTATGTTATGGACAGCCGTATCATAAGTGAGGGGAAAAGAGGCGCGGGAGACGGAAACAGATGAAGGAACAAAAGGAAAACCATGATACACAGAATTGAGTTTAAGGACAGAAATAATGTGATATCCTGCTATCTGCCGGATGGGTCTGCGCCGGATAAACATGCGGTTGAGGAACTGCATCAGATGACGGGGCTGGAGGGGACGCTGGAAAGGCTGGCAGGCGCGCCGGGATTTTTTCGGGGAGACGGGCAGAGGATTGAGAAGATCGTGGTGACGCCGGATTTTCACAAGGGGGCCGGGATTCCCATCGGGACGGTGATGATGACCAAAGGCTTTGTGGTTCCCCAGGCAATGGGAAATGATATTAACTGTGGTATGCGGTTTTATACCACGGATTTGTCGGAGGAGCGGATACGGGAAAGGCTTCCCCAGCTGGCAGAGAAGGTCCGCCATGTGTTTTTTGAGGGCGGAAGGCAGATTCCTATGACGGGAAGGCAGCGGGAGGCATTGTTCCGCTGTGGCCTTTTGGGGCTTTTGGAGACCGGCGGGGACAGCAAAAAGAGGGGATTGTGGCGGTATTTTGAGCCTGATATCCAGGAGAAATGGCTGGGGCGCACCGTGTTTCGGGGAAGTCTTAGGGCGGATGACACGGAAGGACTGGAGGATTTTATAGGCAGTTTTGACCGGCTGACCTATGACGACCAGATCGGGACCATTGGAGGCGGCAACCATTTTCTGGAGGTGCAGAGGGTTGCGGAGATTTACGACGGACAGACCGGGGCTGCCTGGAATCTGAAAAAGGGGAGCGTGGCGGTGATGATCCACAAAGGCTCCCTGACCATTGGCGGCCACAGCGGACTTTTGAACCGGAAGATCTGCCGGGATATTTATCCGGACGGGGTGAGTCATCCGGAGAACGGGATCTATGTGATACCGGAGGGGTGCCGGCGGGAGGAGGCGTGGAGACGGTTCTGGTCGGTTTCCGGTAATGCGGCTAATTTTGGGTTTGCCAACCGGCTGTTTCTTGGGTTTATGATTCAGGAGGTATTTGACAGTGTGGCGGGGCATTGTAAGATGGAACTGCTTTATGATGCTCCCCACAACTATATCTGGAAAAGGCGGATCGGCGGTGAGGATTTTTATATTCACCGGAAGGGCGCCTGCTGTGCCGGAGGGTGTGAGGACATGGAGGGGACGGAGTTTGCCTATTACGGGGAACCGGTGATGATACCCGGCTCCATGGGCAGCTCCAGTTACCTGCTTCGGGGATTGGGAAGCGGCGATTCCCTGTGGAGCGCCAGCCACGGCGCGGGGCGCAAAAAGTCCCGGGGAGATGCCATGAAGGGGAATGATGAGGAGTTTCGCCGGTTTATGGAGAGGTTCCATGTGATCACGCCGGTTGACCCGGAGCGCAGTGATTTAAGGGGGAGAAGGGATATTTTGAAGAAGTGGGAGGAGTCTGTGCGGGCAGAGGCGCCCTATGCGTATAAGGACATTGACAAGGTGATCGAAGTCCACAGGGAGCATGGGATGGCGGCGCCGGTGGCGCGGATGGAACCGATCTTTACGGTGAAGGCTTAAGGGGGATTTTCGGGGCTGCCGCATGGGGGATTTGCGGCAGCCTTTGAGGGAGTTAGTTATGATAATATTCCATCATAAGGAAATTGGGAATAGGTTGATCCCCTCTTGTCTCCCGCCAGGGTTTTTCAGAGTGGGTATACTCCCGAAGGGTATCTCCGTCTTCATTTCTGTATGTGGCAATCACATGGTCCATGTGCTGTTTTTCTGATTGGGAGAAATGATAATTCCAAGACACCATGCCTGGCAGTAGTAGACAAGTTTCTGCAGCATCCATGTATCAATGGCTTCCAGGATATCAAGGACATAGGAAGCCACATCAATGGAACTTGGGTTGGTGGATTCTATTGTGGTATAATCTTCCTCCGGAATATCCCGGCCTAATTCTTTTGCAAAATCTATCCATTCAGCAATCATAATATCAGCATTCTTCAGAGATTCCTCAATCGTTTCTCCGTCAGCCATACAGCCGGGCAGGGCGGGGATGTTTGTGATGTAGGCATTATCATCTTTGCCCCAATAGAACATTTTATTGTATGCCATCTTCATTTCCTCCTTCGCCTAGTTTCCGGATAAGATATCAGCACGTATTTTGCTATATCGACTCATGTAGACGTTTCTCTTTTCTTTTGGATGCTGATTTCAGTATATGAATATTTGGAGCATCCGTCAATGGTTTTTTGGTAATGGAATATCTATACAATTCCCCTGTCATTTTCCCCCCTTGTCCCACATATATTGAAAGAAAGAGGAGGGGACAAAGGTGGAGAGGAAAGATGAGATAATCCGTATTTTCGCAAGAGAGATCCGTCAGATTCTGCAGCGGGCGGAGGCGGATTTTGACAGGGTGCAGGAGATTCGGCTGCGGGTCGGGGCGCCGCTTCTGATGGTTTATAAAAACAAGGAATATTATGTGTCCCGCAGCGGAAGCTTACATACCGGCGGCAGGGATGTTCATGTGGTTACCAGGGACGAGCTGCGGGAGACCATGGAGTATATCAGCAGCTATTCTCTTTATGCTTTTGAGGAGGAGCTGCGGCAGGGGTTTATTACCATCCAGGGCGGCCACCGGGTCGGGGTGGCGGGGAGAACCGTGGTGGAGGATCATCATGTGCGGGCCATGAAATACATATCTTGTGTCAATGTAAGGCTGTCCCACCAGATACCCGGGTGCGCCGACGGGGTGATGCCTTATCTCTATGACGGACCGGGGGGACAGGTGTGGCACACTCTGATCGTGTCGCCGCCCAGGTGCGGGAAGACCACGCTTTTGCGGGATATTATCCGCCAGCTGTCCACAGGCAGTCAGGGGCATGGAGGCGTGACTGTGGGGGTGGTGGATGAACGGTCGGAGCTGGGGGCCTGTTACCAGGGGGTGCCTCAGAATGATCTGGGGATCAGGACGGATATTTTGGACTGCTGCCCCAAGGCCAGGGGGATGATGATGCTGATTAGGACCATGTCCCCCCAGGTGATCGCGGTGGATGAGATCGGGGGCCGGGAGGACATGGAGGCGATTGAATATGTGATGAACTGCGGGTGCAGGCTGGCGGCCACGGTCCACGGCAGTTCCATGGACGATATCCGGCAGAAGCCGTTTCTGGGGGAAATGGTGAAGGCGGGAATGTTTCAGAGGTACATCGTCTTAAGCGGAAAAGGACAGGCAGGGCGTGTCCAGGAGATTTTCGATTCCAAAGGGATGCGGCTGTACGGCCCGGAAAGGATGGCTTATGGTGCTTAAGTTGACGGGGAGTCTTTTGGTAACCTGTTCCTGCGGGGCTTTAGGGCTGTGGAAGGCCGGACAGTGGAAGGATCATCTTGGGATGCTGGAACAGCTTCGGAAAATGATCGTGCTTTTGAGGAGTGAGATCCTCTACGCCCACACGCCTTTGGGGGAGGCGCTGGGCCATGTGGGGAGGAAGTCGGACGGCGTGCTGGCCGGATTGTTTACGGCTGTGGAGGAGCGGATCCTCAAACAGCAGGGGGAATTGTTCTACATCATCTGGCGGGAGGAAGTGGAGCGCCGGAAAAAGGAGATGCTTTTGTCAGACAGGGAACGGCAGGAGCTGATCGGGTTTGGGGAGCATCTGGGGTATCTGGACCTGGAAATGCAGGAGCATACTATCGCCATTTACCTGGAGCAGCTGGAGATGAGCATCCGGTTTTACAGGGAACATGAGAGGGAGCAGAGCAGGCTGTACGCCAGCCTTGGGATCATGGGCGGATTGTTTCTTTCGATTATGATGTGTTAGCGGTCAGGGGCAGGGAGGAGCGAAATGGGAGTCAATCTGATTTTCAGAATTGCGGCGGTGGGAATCCTGGTTTCCGTCATATGCCAAGTTTTGAAGCACAGCGGCAGGGAGGAGCAGGCTTTTCTCACCAGTCTGGCTGGGCTGGTGCTGGTGCTGTTTTGGATCGTGCCCTATATTTACGATCTGTTTGAGACGATCAAGAAGCTGTTTGCGCTGTAGCGGATTGGCGGATTGGGAGATTGGCAGATTGGCTGGGGCGAATCGGCAGGATGGGAGTTTAGCGGTCGGAGGCATGGAAATGGGGCCGGGAGCGACGGTGAGACGGCTGCAGGGCAGCCAGGGGTGGGATGTGGAGAAGGGAAGGCGTTGAGTCGGCGTGCAGAGCAGCCCGGGCGCGGGATGTGAGGAGGAAATGGCGTTGAGTCGGCGTGCGGAGCAGCCGGGGGTGGGATGTGAGGAGGAAATGGCGTTGAGTCGGCGTGCAGAGCAACCGGGCTGGGATGTGGAGAAGGGAAGGCGTTGAGTCGGCGTGCAGAGCAGCCGGGGTGGGATGTGAGGAGGAAATGGCGTTGAGTCGGCGTGCAGAGCAACCCGGGCGCAGGCGGAGCGAAAAAGAAGCGGAAGGGGGAATGGCTGTGACGGTAGTGTCTATTGCGGTGATAGGGCTGACGGCGGTGGTTCTGGCTGTACAGTTGAAGGCAGTGAAAGGGGAATACGGGATCTACATGGTTCTGGGGGCAGGTCTGGTCATCTTTTTTTATGCATTGTCTAAGATAGAGGCGGTACTTACCGTGCTGCGGAGGGTTCAATCCTATATTCAGATTGACGGGATGTATCTGGAGGCTTTGATGAAAATGATCGGGATTACGTATATTGCGGAGTTCGCGTCGGGAATCTGCAAGGATGCGGGGTACGGCTCTCTGGGGGGCCAGATTGAGATGTTTGGGAAATTGTCTATGCTGGCTGTGAGCATGCCGATTTTGCTGACGCTGATGGAGACAATTCGGGTGTTTATGAGATGACAGAATCAGAGCGGGAGTTTTGGAAGAGAAAATGGGCCCAGGGGCGGGCTGTGAGGCGGCGCGGATGGAGATGCGGCCCCGGGTTTGGGACAGACCGTTACGGAGGGTATGGAGGAGGAAAAGGAAGAGGAAGAGGGAAGGAGAATCGGGGGAGATGGCTGTGGGTCATGATTGCGGCGGGATTTCTGGCGGTGATGATTCTGGGGATTATTCCGGATGAGGCCTGGGGGCAGGTAATTCAGCCAGCCCGGTCCGGGGAGCAGGAATCAAAGGCATGGGGAGAGACAGCCCAGCCAGAGGACGGAGTGGAGATCTTCGGGCTGGACGATTTTGATTTTTCGGATGTGAACCGATTTCTCCAAAAGGAAAACGGGGAGCCGTCCCTGACCATGGAGGGCGTCATGGCGGATCTGATGGAAGGCGATCTGGGAGGGCTGTGCAGGAGGATGGCAAATGCCCTAAAACAGTCGTTGTTTTCAGAGATTTCCATTGGCAGCCGTCTCATCGGACAGGTTCTGGCCCTGGGGTTTGTGGGGGCGGTGTTTACCAATTTTTCCACGGTATTTCAGGGAAGTGAGATTTCGGAGACCGGGTTTTTCATCACCTATCTGCTGCTGTTTACCTTTCTGGCAGCCTCTATGATGGAGAGTATGGCCTTGACCGCAGGGGTGGTGGAGGATGTGCTGGAGTTTATGGGGATTTTGATGCCCTCCTATTTTCTGGCTGTGGCATTTGCCGGGGGGAGTGTTTCGGCGGTGGTAATGTATGAGTTTACCCTGTGGGTCATGGCGGCGGGGCAGTGGCTTCTGGGGACGCTGATTCTTCCCCTGGTGAAGATCTATGTGCTTTTAGCCATGGCGGGGAATCTGGTGAAGGAGGAGTTTCTGTCCCGGCTGACGGAACTTTTGGGACAGGCCGCAGGGTGGGGGCTGAAAACGCTGCCGGGGCTGGTGCTTGGGTTCCACCTGATACAGGGGCTGATACTGCCCTATGTGGATTCCTTAAAACAGGGGGCTGTGGAGAAGGCGGTTTCCATGATCCCGGGCATCGGCCAGGGGGCGTCCGCGGTGACCAAGATGCTGGTGGGCTCCGGCGTTCTGATCAAAAATACCATCGGCGCGGCTGCCATGGTGATCCTCATGGTGCTGATCGCCATGCCGGTCATAAAGCTTCTGGTGCTGCTTGTAATGTACCAGTGCGTGGCAGCCGTCATGGAGCCGGTGTGTGACAGAAGGCTGGTGAACTGCGTCATGGCAGCTGCCAAGGGGCAGAAAATGATGGTCCAGGTGGTGGCGTCCACAGCCCTTATTCTGGTGATCACCGTGGCAGTGGTGTGCGCGGGGACCAACGCCACTTATTTTGCGTAAGGGAAGGCTGCAGGATGGACGGGCTGTTAAACTGGGTGGGAAATATCTTATTTTTTCTTGTTCTGATCACGGTGGCGGAGAATCTTCTGCCGGGGAAAAAGTACAATAAATACATACGGCTGTGCGCGGGTATGGTGCTGATCCTTTTAGTGGTAAGGCCTTTGACGGCCGGATTGCATCTGGAGGAGCAGATAAACCGATATTTTCAGTCGTTTACCTTTCAGCAGGAGGCAAAGGACCTTTCCAAGGAGATTCTGGGAATTGAACAGCAGCGGCTGGGGCAGGTGATCGACAGCTATGAGCAGGTGGTGGAGACGGACCTGGAGGCTATGGCAAGAGAGATGGGGGTTGTGCCTGTGCGGACTGCGGCGGTGATCGACCGGAACCGGGAGAGCGGAGATTACGGGCTGGTGGTTCGGGTTGAGATGGAGGTGGAACCCTGGCCGGAGGACGGGGAAAATGGGACGGATGAAGGGAGGGACGCGGTGCAGGCGGTAAATCCGGTGAAACCGGTGGATCAGGTAAATGTGGATATCGGGGAAAGACAGGAGGATGGGGAGACAAAGGCCGACACGGATGAGGATAAGGAACAGGAGCCTTGGCCCCGGGAGGGGACGCTGGAGCAATTGAGGAGAAAGGTGGAGGGATATTATGGACTTGAAGCCGGGAAAGTGGAAATTAAATTTCAGGGGCGGTAAGGATAAGTGGCTGGTGGTGCTGGCCGTGGGGATGATTCTTCTTATATTGGCATTTCCGGCCGGGGGAAAAAAGGGGGGAAGCGGCGGAGCCGGGAATCTGGGAACAGGGAATCTGACAGCGGGAAATCCGTCAGCCGGAGACCAGTGGTCTGACGGCGGGGCAGGGCAGAATCCGTCAGCCGGGAGCGTGTGGTCTGACGGCGGTACGGGACAGAATCTGTCAGCCGGGAGCCAGTGGGCTGACAGCGGCGCCGGAGGCGGGAATCTGGACACCCGGGAAGCCGGAGCGAAGGCTGCCGCCGCCAAGGGGACTCTGACCTATGAGCAGCAGCTGGAGGAGCGGTTAAAGGAGCTGCTAAGCCATGTGGAGGGCGTGGGGAAGGTGGAGGTGATGATCGTTCTGAAAAGCTCTGAGGAAAAGGTTTGGAGAGTGGACCGAAACACTTCCTATTCCAGCACCCAGGAGACGGATGCAAACGGAGGCACCAGGGACATCCGCAGCCAGGAGACGACGGAGGGCACCATTCTGTCAGGACAGAGCGGCGGGGAGGGGCCTTTGCTGGAAAAGGAGATGCGGCCGGAGATCAGCGGGGTGGTGGTGACAGCCGACGGGGGAGGAAGTCCCACCATACAAGCTGAAATTTCTGCGGCAGTGGAAGCATTATTTGACGTGCCCTCACATAAAATAAAAGTATTAAAGAGGGCAGAATAAAAAGGAGTGTCGCGCATGAAATTTAAGAGGGACTTAAAAAGCGTCAATATGAAAAACATGAACATGAAGAACGTCAATATGAAGAAACTGTTTCGGAGAAATCAGATCATTGTCACCACACTGGCGGTGATGATTGCGGCGGCGGGGTATCTGAACTACACAGGCAAAAAGGATCTGGAGGCCGGAAATGTGATCTCAGAGGCCGGGATGATGGATATCTCTGATGAAGATATTTTGATGGAGAATCAGGGGATTTTGGACACTCCCGGCAAATATGAGGAGATCTTAAGCCTTGACCAGGATCTGGACCAGATTGAGGAGGCGGAGAGTCTGGCAGAGGGAGGCGCGGGAACCGGCCAGGATGTGCAGCAGATGGCTCAGGCGGAGACCCTGGCTGACCAGGCGGGCATGGAGGCCGGAGCCCAGGCCGGGGCTGGGGGGGATGCCGTGGCCCAGAGCGGAAGTGAGGCCGGGATCCAGAACGGAAGCGCCGGGGACGGGACAGACGCCCAGGCCGGCTATGAGAACCCGGGGGAGGCGATCCTTACCAGCGGCATGAGCGTGTCCGACTACATAGCGGGAGTCCAGTTGAGCCGGGAACAGGTGCGGGCGAAAAATAAGGATACCCTGCTTTCCATCATCAACAATACCAGCATTGAGGAAGCTGCAAAACAGCAGGCCATCCAGGATATGATCCGGCTGACAGAGGTTGCGGAGAAGGAGAACGCGGCGGAGACGCTGCTTTTGGCCAAGGGATTTTCTGACCCGGTGGTGAGCATTTCTTCGGATAAAGTGGACGTGGTGGTCAATGCACCAAGCATTACCGACGCCCAGAGAGCCCAGATTGAGGATATTGTGAAGAGGAAAGCGGAGGTGCAGGCGGAGAATATTATCATTACGCTTTTAAATCTTTCAGAGTAGGGAAGTTTAGGAAGGACCCTTTGGGGCGCAGACGCGCGACGGCATGGCTGATGAAGGCTGTGCCGTTTTTTCTGGATTTATTGCCAGGACTGGGAGTGGTCTCTGCTCCAAGACATCCAAGCTATATCACTTATAAAGGCCATGTCCTTCTGATGACTCGTATCCTCCATTCCTTTGATAATTTTTAATGTAATAGTTCCCATTTCCTCCTTGTCCGCATAAGCCTCCCTGACTGTTAGGGGTTCTAATGACTCCAGCTCTTCATCCGTAAGGCGCTCTTTTCCTTTCCGGCGTCGTTTGAGTTCCTGCTCTTTCCGGCGTCCTATGGCAGCATTCAGTTTTTCTGTCCGCTTTGTCACATCGGATATCTCCTGGGCCAGCAGGTCTGTGTCAAGAAACAGGTGGATATGGAATCCCTCTTCCGGGATCGTCAGGCTGTGGATACCACGCCCATGGAAGCTAAAGGCTTCCTCATATCCAAAAGGCGAAGCCGGGACATGCCCTTTTACGAAAATTGACCGACCAAGCTGCGGATCATAGACGCTATGTCTTTCATATAGATACCAATGTCCACGGATAAATTTGATTTCTGTATTGGCAGGCCGTACAAAATTTTTTACATAATCAGGCTTCTCCATTGCTTGATATCTCCTCATAGTATACCTAATCAGGTATACTATAAAGATATCATAAATTATGAAAAAAGCAAGAAAAATAGCGTATTTAGGGGCTTTTTTGAGATTATCTCCGATTATAGCGTACCTAATTCAAGTCGTTACAGCTTAAATTAAAGTCTCAAACTTCGCACTTGAATAAGTGCCTATGCACCTTGAAAATACAATAAAAAC
>CAJUPQ010000048.1 GCA_910588505.1 uncultured Hungatella sp.
CACCTCTACAACTCGTCCCATAAGAGGCACCTCCAAAACGATCAGCCGTTTATGGCGCAGCACCTTTTTCACTGTGCCTTTATAATTCATCATCGCGCCGGATGTTACCACCAGTTGTTCCCCTTCCAGATACCCTTCCGAATATCTCACCAGATGTTCCTTACCGCCAAGTTCCTTAAGATACGCTTCCTCCTCCGGGTAGAAGGGCGTTATCTCTTCCCCGGTCCGCAGCACTTTCGCGTTTATCTTCCGCTGCTTCAACCGCAGAAAAAAGTCTTCTGCCTCATCAGTCTTTACAAACACGTATCCAGGAAACAGCCTGCCGCTAACCAGTTTCCACTCTCCCAAAACCTTTGTCATTCTCTCCGCTGTCAGTATAAACACATCCTCATCAGCTTCCATGATTGTTCTGCGGCACTGTTGACATATTTCTTCCTCTGTACCTGTGCTGACCTGCATTACATACCACATCCTGCCGCCTTCCCAAATCCGTTTAACATGTTTTGGTATGAATACGTCTTCTCTGTGATCTCCAGTCCTACCTCCGCCAGGTATTCTTTACCGAGTAGATTCATGCTGATGATCCCTTTTCTCTTATGGCGGTCTATTTTTTTGACTCTGGACTCCAGCCCTGTCAGAGGTCCTTTATAGATGCTCAGAATATCATCGCGGATCACTCCATAGGACATGTCAACCTCATCCTTTCCTCCTGTTAGCTTTATGAGAAGCTCTTCCTCCTCACGCTTTACCGGACAAAACCCATCGGTCTGGCCTGAAATCCCGCAACACTCCGAAGAATCTGCATTCTCCAAATACGGGATTCGGTTCCCCCTACTCAAAGCCCTGGTGATAAAAAACACATATTCTGGCAGAAATCGGTCTCTCTCATCATGCCATTGACCCTGATATCGTTTCTTTTTCACGCAGAACAGTTCCCGCCACTCACCATCCAATTGGGTAAGTACACTCCCGAAATTCCCGAACTGCTGTCCGGTCATTTCCTCCTTGCCTGGCTCTTTCTGAATCGCGTACCACACTTTGAATCACCATCCCTTTAATGCCAAGTTCTGACTCCTTCAAACTCGATTCCTAAGTACAGGATCTGCCTGCGCCCCAAAAAGCTGGTCTCCAATTCCGCGATCCGTTTATGAAGATTCACCTTTCGGATCCTGTCTTTTACCGTTACTAAAGGCCCGGACAGATACCGGATCGTTCCATCTCCAGCTATCTGCACTCCGGATATCCCGATGATCCCGCTTTTATCCGCAAGACTCCCCATCAGGTCCGATTCGTGCTGCTCCAGGGTAGAGATATACATATCATCACTGAACAGAAGCTTTGGCTTAGGAGTTCTTTTCAGTTCTTTGTACACCTTTTCCGGCTGATCGGTGTCGATAAACACATATCCCGGAAACAGGTTTTCATGCACTACCTGCCACTGCCCTTCAAATTTTTTCTTTCTGCTTCTTTTTAAATGAAAGCACCGCGCATTCAAGCTTTCGGAAAGCAGATTGGAGACAAAATCCTCCGTATGCTTTTCCTCTCCATCTCTCACATGAACTACACACCACATAGGTAATCACTCCAGATGTAGGGCTCATTTTGTCAAAAACAACCGCTTAATAGACTGTTAAGCGACACTTTTTTGCTATTCTCTGGGTTGTTATTTTCGGAAAATTCAGATATTTTACAGAATAAAATGGTAATATATTGAATTTGTTTGATATACTTAGAAAAAATGATAATTTATCACAGTTGACACATACCAGAAAGAATGATATAATCGAATCCGTTATAAAAAATGACGTTTTTTATATTGATGCAAATAAAAAGTGTCGCTTAACAGTCTATTAAGCGACATTTTTTTGCGTTATTTTGTACTAAAGTACCTGTTTGGTCAGCGATATAAAAAGAGTGGTGGCAAGCCTGCTCTCTCCTATTCCTTAGTCATTTTTTCCTTTTCTCTCCGCAATTCAGCGATTTTTCTCTTTGCCTCCTCTAAGTCCTTGCACCCGTTTACTATCATTTCAATCATCTGCAAGATTCCATTGTATTGTCTGTCTGTCATAATCTCTGCCATATCATTTCCGCCTATCTCCCCTTACTCTTCACCCCCACATTTATATAGGAAGAAATCCCCCATTCTTTCTCTTCTCTCAATGCGCCCGCCGATTAATAAACTCCGTCCTCATCTTCGAGTACACAAACTTCTGGCTCCCATACAGTCCATAGTACCCGGACAGGGCAAAGCTGACTGCGATAGCCATAACAAAATAAGGCATCCCCTCAAACCCAAACATCTCAAAAGCCAGAAGCATGCTGGTCACCGGGCTGTTGGTCACTCCGACAAACAGAGCCGCCATGCCGCAGGCCGCGCACAGAGACGGCGAAAAGCCCAGGAAAGTCCCTATGATGCACCCAAAGGTAGCGCCCACGCACAAGGTCGGCACGATCTCGCCGCCCTTGTACCCGGCGCCCAATGTCACTGCCGTAAATACCATTTTGAGGATAAACGCCTCATACCTGACATGGCCTTCCATGGCCTCCTCGATCAGGCCCATGCTGCTGCCATTGAAATCCCGGTTTCCCACTAAAAGCGTCAGGCCGATGAGGATGGCGGACGCGGCCAGGATCCGGACATAAGGATTTTGAAACCGCTTCTTGTACAGATGCTCCGATCCATGGAGCATAAGGCAGAACAGGACGCTTATTGCAGCGCACAAAGCCCCCAGAAAGATGATGACCAGAGCCGACTTTGGCTCGAACGCCGGGATCTCCAGGATCTCAAAGTGTTCCCCGGAAAGCCCCATAAGCCCGGCCATGCCGGCGCCGATAAAGGAGGCGAAGAGACAGGGGACCAGGGCCGCGTAGTACATGACGCCCACGCTGATGACCTCCAGGGAGAACAGAGCCGCGGCCAGAGGCGTGCCGAACAGAGCGCCAAAATACCCGCTCATGCCGCACATCACAGCCACCTTGGTATCCCTCTCGTCCAGCTTTAACAACTTGCCCACCAGGATGCCCATGCTGCCTCCGATCTGCAAAGCAGCGCCCTCCCGGCCTGCGGAACCTCCCGTCAGATGGGTCAGGATGGTGCTGACAAAGATCAGGGGGCCTGTACATAGGGCAAGCTTGCCGTCGGAGGACACCACCTCAAAGACCATGTTGGTGCCACGGTTCTTTTCCTGATGAAAGGTCTGATACAGCCACACAATGGCAACCCCTGACAGGGGCAGCAGATACAAAAGCCACCCAAAACGCTGAAAGCTTGCCGCCGCCATCTGGATACCGTGGCCGAAGATGCCGCCTATAACGCCTCCTAAAACTCCCACAATGGTGGAGATAAGACCCCATTTCAAAAAGTAATTCACCTGTTCCCCAACAGGCCCTCTTGCTGTAAACAATTCCAGTTTCATTCTCATTCCCTCGTGTCCGTATTGATCTCCTTTTCTGACGCTCAGGGCCAGGTGGTCCCGCGTTCCTTTTAGGGCTCTGGCTACTCCGTATACGTCCCGGAAGCCTTCACCAGCTTGGGACGATATCCCTCCTCATTCAGCGCGTTGACAATGGCGTTCTTGTGCTCTGTACCGAATGCCTCGATGGTGATCCTTAATTCCACCGCCGCGTTGCGGTTGATGCTGACAAACTGGTTGTGCTCCAGCTTGATCACATTGCCCTTCTGCTCCGCAAGAAGGGAAGACACCTTAGCCAGCTCTCCCGGCTTGTCCGGAAGCAGTACAGACACGGTAAATACCCGGTCCCTCTGAACTAAACCGTGCTGAACCACAGAGGCCATGGTGATCACGTCCATGTTTCCGCCGCTTAACACAGACACGATCTTCTTTTTCTGTACATTAAGATGTTTTAGCGCCGCCACGGTCAGAAGCCCGGAATTCTCCACGATCATCTTGTGGTTCTCCACCATGTCAAGGAAGGTGACGATCAGCTCGCTGTCCTCCACGGTGATGATATCGTCCACATTTTCCTGAATATAGGGGAAGATCAGATCTCCGGGACACCGCACCGCCGTGCCGTCGGCAATGGTGTCCGCGCTCTTAAGCTCCACCACATGGCCGGCCCGCAGGGATTCCTGCATACAGTTGGCCCCTGCCGGCTCTACGCCGATGACCTTGATCTTGGGATTTAAAAGCTTTGCCAGGGTGGAGATGCCGGCGCACAGCCCGCCGCCGCCTACGGGGACCAGGATGTAGTCCACAGTTGGCAGCTCCTTGATGATCTCCATGGCAATGGTTCCCTGACCGGTGGCCACAGCCAGGTCGTTAAATGGATGAACAAAGGTCAGTCCCCGCTCACCGGCTATGTTCAGGGCATAGGCGCAGCACTCGTCAAAATCATTTCCTTCCAGGATCACCTCGGCTCCATAATTTCTGGTCCGGTTCACCTTGATCAGAGGGGTGGTGGTGGGCATCACCACAGTGGCGGGAATCCCTGCCAGCTTGGCAGCGTAGGCCACCCCCTGGGCATGGTTCCCTGCGGACGCTGTAATAAGCCCCCTCTTTTTCTCCTCCTCTGACAGGGTGCTTATTTTGTAGTAAGCACCCCTTAACTTGTAAGCGCCGGTGTACTGCATATTTTCCGGCTTAAAATACACTTTGTTGCCTGTCTGCTCTGAAAAATACTCGCTGTACACCAGTTTCGTCTCCTGGGCAACTCTGCCCACTGCCTCCGAAGCTTCCTCAAAACTTTCTAATGTCATCATGCTCTTTCGTCCTCTTCCCTTCCTCTAACATCAAACAGCGCGTTGATAAATTCTTTCGCGTCAAATTTCTGCAGATCGTCGATTTTCTCTCCGATGCCGATGTATTTCACCGGCAGCCCCAGCTCTGACTGGATGGCAACAGCCACGCCGCCTTTGGCGGTGCCGTCAAGCTTTGTCAGGATGATGCCGGTCACTTCCGCCACCTCCATAAACTGCTTTGCCTGGGAAAGGGCGTTCTGCCCCGTGGTTCCGTCCAGAACCACCAGAGTCTCCCTGTAGGCGTCCGGGTACTCTTTGTCAATGATCCGGTTGATCTTCTTTAACTCTTCCATCAAATTCTTTTTGTTGTGGAGTCTTCCTGCCGTGTCGCAGATCAGCACGTCCGCATTTCTGGACTTGGCCGCCGCCACGGCATCGTAGATCACCGCCGCCGGGTCGGATCCCTCCTGCTGGGCGATCAGCTCCACCCCTGCCCTGTGGGACCACTCTGTCAGCTGCTCAATGGCTGCCGCCCGGAAGGTGTCCGCTGCCGCCAGGATGACTCTCTTTCCGCTCTCCTTCAGCTGCCCGGCCAGTTTCCCCACAGACGTGGTCTTGCCCACCCCGTTGACGCCGATGACCAGCACCACGGACTTTCGGTTCTCAAACTCATAGGCATTTTCCCCAAGGTCCATCTGCTGCCGCATGCTCTCCATAAGGATGGCTTTGCACTCCGAGGGCTCCTTGATGTGCTGTTCCTTTACTTTGGCTTTCAAGTCCTCCACAATGGACATGGTAGTTTGGATCCCCAGATCCCCCATGATCAGGATCTCCTCGATTTCCTCGTAAAAATCGTCGTCAATGGCGGTAAATCCGCTGAATATGGAGTCCATCCCTGACACGATGTTGGCTCTGGTCTTGGCAAGCCCCTCTACCAAACGGCCAAAAAAACCTTTTTTCCCCTCTGCCATCTGTATCCCTCCTGTTGTTCTTGGTTATCTCATATTTAAAGTTGTTGGTTCCCTCCCTGGCCCGAGACTAAATCCGCCCCTTGCTCACTCTAAATCACCCCACCTTCTCCCCCTCCAAACTATCCTCAATCAAATTCACGGAAACCAGGGTAGACACTCCCTTTTCCTGCATCGTAATCCCGTAAAGCCTGTCCGCGGACACCATAGTCCCTCTTCTATGGGTGATGACGATAAACTGGGTATTCCTGGTCAGTTTGTGGAGATACCCGGCGAACCGGTCTACGTTGGAGTCGTCCAGGGCCGCCTCGATCTCGTCCAGAAGGCAGAAGGGCGACGGTTTTAGGTTCTGGATGGCAAACAAAAGGGCAATGGCTGTGAGAGCCTTCTCCCCGCCGGACAGCTGCATCATGTTCTGCAGCTTTTTCCCGGGGGGCTGGGAGATGATCTGGATCCCGGCCTCCAGGATGTCCTCCCCGTCCACCAGCTCCAGCTGGCCGTGGCCGCCGCCGAACAGCTCCTTAAACACCTGGTCAAACTCCCGGCGGATCTCCTTAAACTTCTCCTCAAACTGACGGCGCATGCCTGTGTCCAGCTCTTCGATGATCCCCATCAGGGTCTCCTCCGCCTTCACCAGGTCCTCGTGCTGGGTCCGCATAAACTCGTACCGCTCCGAAACCTCCTTATAATCCTCAATGGCGTTGACA
The DNA here is from genome assembly GCA_910588505.1 of uncultured Hungatella sp. Lineage (GTDB taxonomy): Bacteria > Bacillota > Clostridia > Lachnospirales > Lachnospiraceae > UBA3402. The sequence goes on from CAJUPQ010000048.1 coordinate 6,375, forward strand.
TTTACATTGCCAAGGCTCCGGATCGACTCCTTTAACTCACCGGCCCGGCGTTTCATCTCCCCCAGGGATGTCCACTGGGGATTGCGAAGCTCTTCCGCCGCGGTGGGAGTCAGCTCATATTCGCTCCACATATACTCCACGTGGCGGTCCAGCCGCTCGTCCATCTTCTCCTTCTGGCTCTGGAGACGGAACAGCTCCTTGTCCAGGCGGCTCATGCGCCCGGAAAGCTCCTCCCGCCTGTCAAACAGCTGTTTCTGCTCCCCGGTCTTCTCATCCCTGGTCCTGGAAAACCCCAGGCCCTCATGTTCCAGATCTGACACCTTTTTTGTCAGATGCCCGATCTCTGTCTTGATCCTTTCGATCTCATGGAGCTTTTCCTCAATAGCCTGGCTGCTTACCTCCCCGCTGCCCTCGATCTGGGAAAGCTCCTCCTTCAGCTTGTCCATCTCCCCGCGGACGCGCCGCATATTCTCTTGGACGAACTCGTATTTTTGCTGCAGGTTGGCGCTTTCCAGCTGCAGGGCCGATAGCTGCCTTGACAGCTCTTCCCGCTGTGCCTTGGCCTCCTCCAGCCGGGCCGTCAAGGTCTCGATCTGCTTTTCCTCCTGGAGATTTTGCTCCTCCATCTCAGAAACCCCAGCGGCAAGCTCCCTCTGGTTCCGTCCGATCTCCCGGATCTGCTCCTCCAGGTGAGTATTTTCCAGCACCATGTCCCGGGAGGACTCCTGGATCTCCTGGATCTTGTCGTCCAACTGGGACAGGTTCATGCGGATGGTGTTCTCCTCCAGAAAAGCAGTCTGCTTTTGCTGCTTTAGTTGCTCCAGCTCTTCCTTCTGCTGCTTTAGCTGCTCCTCGTTCATCACAAGCTCCTGTTGGAGAAGCTCCGCAGCCTTGAGGGCCTTCTCGCACCGCCTCTCCAGCTCCTCGATCTCCCGCTTCCGCCCCAGAAGGTTGCTGGCATTTTTAAACGCTCCGCCTGTCATGGAGCCCCCCGCGCTTAAAAGCTCCCCGTCCAGGGTCACGATCCGCAGGGAATACTGGTATTTTCTCGACAGGGCGATGGCATTGTCAATGTTGTCCGCCACCACCACCCGGCCCAGGAGATACCCCATCAGTCCTTTGTATTTCTCATCCGCCTCCACCAGCTGGCTGGCAAGGCCTAAGACTCCCGGCTCATGAAGGGCCTTCTCCTGGGAAAATCCCCCCTTAAGGCCAACGCTTGTAAGAGGAAGGAAGGTGGCCCTGCCGTATTTATTTTTCTTTAAGTACTCGATCAGCTGCTTGGCCGTGGTCTCGGTGTCTGTGACAATATTCTGGATACTGCCTCCCAGGGCCGTCTCAATGGCTGTCTCATACTCCTTTTTGGTGGTAATGATGTCCGCCACCACGCCGTGGATGCCTGGAACCCGGCTTTTCAGCTCCATGACCCGGCGGATGCTGTTGCCGTACCCCTCGTAGCGCTCCGCCAGGTTCCGCAGAGACTCCAGCTTGGTGGAATCCTTGTGGTACTCCTGCTGCTTGTCGTTTAAATTCCGGTTCAGCCGCCGGATCTCCCCCTCCAGGCCGGCGATATGCTCCTCGCCGCTTCCCTGCTTAAAGGTCAGCTCCTGGATGGTCTCCTCCACCTGGGCCAGTTTCCCTTCTTCCGCCTTTTTGTGCTCCTCCTGAACCGACTCGTCGCTTTTGGACTTTAAAAGCTTCTGGACCACCTCAGCCCTGCGGACTTGGACCTGCTCCATCATGGCCTCGTACCTCTGCTGTCTGGCTGTCAGGGAGGCCTTCTCGTTCATGGTGAGGATGATGCGGTTTTTCCCCTCCTCGATGCCCCGGTCCAGAAGCATAATACCCTCGTCCGCCTGACGCAGAGTCTCCTGGGCTTTGTCCTGCCTCGTTTTCTCGTCTCCAACCTGGCCGGAAAGCTGTTTGTGCTCCTCCTTATACTGATCAAGCTGCCCCTGTCTTGACTCCAGCTCCTGGGAGATAGCCCGCTTCCTGGCATTGATGTGCTCCTCGTTCATCCGCTCCGTGTTGATCTGCTCTAAGAGCACATTGACGCGGCCCTCCAGACTGCCTTTGTCCATGTTGGCTTTACCCACTGCGCTCCGGCTCTCTTCCAGCTTCTCCTCTAAGTCCTTTAACACCTGGGAAAGCCCCTCGTAGGTTGCCCGGATCTGGTCCGCCTCCTCCTTTGTCCTGGCCAGATCTCCGGACACGATGACCGTGTTGTCCTCTGTCTCCTTTAACTGGACTTTGATCTCCTGTGTCTCTGTCAGGAACACATTGACCTCGTAGGCTTTCAGCTCCTCCTTCAGCCGCAGATACTCTCTGGCTGTCTCCGACTGCCTGGCAAGAGGCCCCACCTGCTTTTCCAGCTCTGACAAAATGTCGCTGACACGGACCAGATTCTGTTTCTCGTCCTCCAGCTTTTTCTGGGCAATGACCTTGCGCCGCTTAAATTTCACGATGCCTGCCGCCTCGTCGAACAGCTCCCTCCGCTCCTCCGGCTTGCCGCTTAGGATCTTGTCGATCTGGCCCTGTCCAATTATGGAGTACCCTTCCTTGCCGATCCCTGTGTCGTAGAACAGCTCATTAATATCCTTTAACCGGCAGGAACTGCCGTTGATCAGGTACTCGCTCTCACCGGAGCGGTAGATCCTTCTGGCCACGGTCACCTGGTCATAGTCAATAGCCAGCTGGTGGTCCGAGTTGTCCAGGGTGATAGCCACATAGGCAAACCCCTGAGGCTTTCTGGTCTCGGTTCCGGAAAAGATCACATCCTGCATGCTGGCGCCCCGAAGCTGCTTGATGCGCTGCTCCCCAAGGACCCACCGGACCGCGTCCGCCACATTGCTCTTACCGCTGCCGTTTGGTCCCACAATGCCTGTGATGCCGTTGTGAAACTCAAACACGATCTTGTTGGCAAAGGACTTAAAGCCCTGCACCTCAATACTTTTCAGATACATGATCCACCCGGGCTCTGCCTGTCCGCTTTTCCTTTCAGACGCAGGATCCCCCGGTAAGCGGCCAGACTCTCTGCCCCCTTCTTGGTCCTTCCCACACCCCGCCCGATCTCCCGGTCTCCCACCAGGGCTCTGGCCTCAAAGATCTTGTTGTGGTCAGGTCCTTCTTCCCGGAGCATCTCATAGCTTAACAGCTCGTCCCCCATTGCCTGCACCATCTCCTGTAAAATAGTCTTGCTATCATAAAAGAGCTGCTTATGCTCAATATCATTTAAAACAAACTGATGTATAAACTCTTTTGCGCTAGCAAACCCACCATCCAGGTAAATCGCCCCGATCAGCGCCTCCATGGCGTCGGACACAATGGAATTTCGCCCCCTGCCGCCGGTAGATTCCTCGCCCTTTCCCAGCCGCAGATACTCTCCCAGCTCGATCTCCCCCGCGCACAAAGCCAGGGTGGGCTCGCACACCATGCTGGCCCTCATCTTCGTCAGCTCCCCCTCCGGCAGATCCGGGTGTTTGTGGTAAAGGTAGTCGCTGGACACCACCTCCAACACCGCGTCCCCCAAAAACTCCAGTCTCTCGTTGCACCGCCTCTTCTGGATCCGGTGCTCGTTGGCATAGGAGCTGTGAGTCATGGCGTCAAAGAGCAGGTCCTTGTTCTCAAACCCATAGCCAATGCGCTCCTCCAGCTCTTTCAGTCTCCGATTCATGAAAAATAAAACCTCCTTATATAGAGGGAAAAAGCCCTAATCCTAGGGCTTTTTCGTCTATCCTTTTCCCAAACGGCCCGACGGCGCAAAAATCTTTTTTTCCGGTTTTCGCGTCCCCCGCCGACTGCCATTTTTAATTCAAAATATTTCTGATCTGCTCTACGGCGTCGCCTACGGTTACGATCTTCTCCGCCTCTTCCTGTGGAATCTCGATATCGAACTGCTCCTCAATGGCAGCGATGATCTCAAAAATATCCAGGGAGTCAGCGCCCAGATCGTCAACAAATGTGGTGGATGTGGTGATCTCATCTTCACTTACATTCAACACCTCTGCAATAATCCCCTGTAATTTTTCCAATTCCATAGTAGTACCCTTCCTCTCTTATTTTTTATTCCTGCTCTTTATTTGGCAGCAGGCTTTCCTTTATTTTTTCGTTGATCTGCTGTTCCTTAAAGGTGATGCACTGGAGAATGGAGTTGCACACCTCCACGGACTTTGAATTACCATGGGTCTTCACCACCAGGCCCTTAAGGCCCAAAAGCGGCGCGCCCCCGTACTGGCTGGCGTCAAAGGCCTTCAGGGTCTCCTTCAGGGCCGGCTTTGCCAGAAGAGCCCCGATCTTGCTTTTTAGGTTCGCCATCATCCCCTCCTTGACCATGGAGAGCATAGTGGCTCCAACGCCCTCATAGAGCTTTAAGATCACATTGCCCACAAAGGCCTCGCAGACGATCACGTCCGCCCCGCCCTCCGGGATCTCCCTGGCTTCGATACTGCCTGTAAAGTTAATGTCCCCGCAGGCCTTTAAAAGGGGATAGGTCTCCTTGACCAGGGCATTGCCCTTCTCCTCCTCGGCGCCGATGTTGACAATGGCTACCCTCGGATGCTTAATGCCTATGACATGTTCCATGTAAATAGAACCCATTCTGGCAAACTGCACCAGATGGGACGATCTGGCATCCACATTGGCCCCGCAGTCGATGAGCAGGGACACGCCTTTTCTTGTGGGGATCAGCGGCGCGAGAGGCGGGCGCTCCACCCCTCTTATTCTCCCCACAATAATCTGTCCGCCCACCAAAATGGCTCCGGAGCTTCCGGCAGACACAAAGGCGTCCGCCTCCCCCTTCTTCACCAGGTTCATGCCCACCACGATGGAAGAATCCTTCTTCTTCCTGACCGCGTTCACAGGCGGTTCCCCGGTCTCGATCACCTCCGAGGCGTGGACAATGGAAAGCCTGTCCGCCGGATATGTATACTGCTCCAGCTCTTTGGCGATCTTGTCCTTCTGACCTACCAGGATCACGGTTACCTGGTCTTTCTTTTTTAACGCCTCCACGGCCCCTCTGACCATCTCCCCGGGAGCATAATCGCCTCCCATGGCATCCACAGCTATCTTTATCATGACTCCCTATCTCTCCTTTCAGCCCAGGGCCTTTCGATAACCTATTACATAATATACTCGATATTGTTTTATAAATCAATAGTTTTTTCACAGAGCTTCAGGGTAGAGGCCAGAGAGGCTTAACTGCCCGTCCCTCCAAGGCGTCTGCACCGCCTCTTTTATGATGTCTCCCTCCTGAAAACCTCCGATTAGAAACGGCGAATCCAGGTTATGGTTTTTCATGTTTCGGGCCACGGTTTTTCTGTCGTAGTTGGCATAGCAGTACAGGCAGCCGTGGCCGCAGGTGTTGTAGGCCCCGATATCCGCGCCCAGAAGACAGCCGCATTCCGGGCGGGCCGGTCTCTTTTTCGGCATATTCAGGGAAAAGCCCGCGGCCTGCTCCAACACCTCTTTTGTCATACAGCCCTTAGTGTCCACATGGTCTGTCTCCAGCTCTTTCTTCTCGCAGCACAGATGGATCTTTATGTGGTTTCTTGCCGCGATCCGGGAGAAGGCCTTGATCAGCCGCTTTTGCTCCTCCCACGCCACTTCCCGGATGCCGGGAAAATTCCGCTTAGTCTTCTCGTACAGGTCGATAAAGCTGACCACGCACCGATCTGTGTACCGAGAAAGGGAATCCGCCATCCATCCAAACTGTTGTACATGGTATTCCTCCGGATAAATATCCGACAAAAATACCGGGTCATACCTCCAGATGACCCGCTCTTTTCCAACCAGGGCTGATAACCTTTTGAAGCTGTCCATCACCTGCCCGGTCTCCGGCACAAAAGGCTCCACATCCCTTCCATAACAGGTTATAGTCACGTACCATACGCAGCAATATTCTGATAACTCCTGTAACCTGTCCAGTATAGGTTGTGGATTTTTGGTGCAGAAGGTCAAAATGTCGATAACTTTTGGGGTTAACCTGTACCTTGTAACCTGGGACGGGTAGTAGGGATTGCGCGCCAAAACATATCCCTCCCGGATCCGGTTGTAGAACCAGGGGGCGTAGTACGCTGGGATGTCGGTTCGGCTGCCTGTGTTGAGGATCATCTTTCTGGGGCTCCTTTCTATTTTAAACAGCAGAGACGCCGCCAGTATCTGTGGCGGCGTCCCCAAATTTCATGTCCCTTTTACCGGAAACTCTTTATCCAGTTAATGAGTGAGTTGTGGTACACATTCTCTATAACATCCTGGCGCATACGGTCTGTTACCGGTCCGTTCATGGCCATTCTATCCAGAATCGCCTGCTGCAGCTCCTCAATGGTCATCTCCTCATAAGTCTTCTTCTTTGCGGACTCCTGCTGCTTGATATCAGAAGAGGCTGCTTCCTTTGCCGATGAACCCTCCCTTTTAGGCAATCCTTCTGCCATGGTCAGGTCCTTATCCCTGGCAGACTCTTTTGCCTCAGGCCGAACCTCCTGTTCCGGTGATCCTTCTGCCGCAGGAAGCCCCTCCGTCTCCTTGGGCTCTTCGGCTGTCTGCGGGACTTCTTTCCCCTGGACCCTTTCCACTTTCTGACTCGCTTCTGCCTGCCCCAGTTCTGCCTGATCCTTGCTCTTTTCGTCTGTCCGCAAAATCTCCGCCCCCTGGGACTTCTCCACTGTCTGCCCCGTTACTGCCTGACCTTTGCTCTTTTCGTCTGTCCGCAAAATCTCCGCCCCCTGGGGCTTCTCCACTGTCTGTCCTGCTTCCGCCTGACTCTTGCTCTCTTCCTCTGTCCGCGCAGTTTCTGCCCCCTGGGGCTCCTTTGCTATCTGATCTGCTCCTGCCCGGTCCTTGGTCTCCACCGCTTCCTCCAGGCCCATATCCTCACCTGAAACAGGTACCCAGATCCCGCCGCTGTTTCCCTTAACCGTCACATTGAGCCGCCCGTCCGTCACAGATACACGCTCCCCTGACAGCACATTTTTATAGGCAGCTGCCGGGCCTGCCGGCAGGCTCATGAAGGCGTCGTTGTCATCATTGTTCACCGCTATGAGGACTGTCTCCCCGTTGTAACTCCTCCCAAACCCATACTGGCGGTTTGTCAGAACAAGCTCCTTGTAGTCGCCGTAGGACAGGGCTTTCACCTGCTGCCGCGCCTTCCCCAGAGCGCTGACCAGCCTGGTGCATGGATTGTTCTCCAAAGCGTCTCTGTAATCTTCCAGGGACAGAGCTGGGCGCAGGGAGTCGTCGGAATACCGCTCCTTCTTCCCCTCTATCCCAAACTCGGAGCCATAGTAAATAGACGGTACTCCGGGCAGCGTGTACATTAAAATGTGAACCGGCTCAAAGTGGGCCTTGTTGTTTAACTTGGTGTAGATCCGCTCCACGTCGTGGTTGTCCACAAAATTGTACAGCTTCAGCCCGTCCGGACGGTTGCCCCCCATCCCATAGAGCCTCTTAACGGTGTGGGCGATCTCAAAATAATTGTGATCATTGTGACCCGAGTACAGGGCCTTGTGCAGGTGGTAGTTGGTGACTGAGTGAAGCGTCCCCTCATTGACCCAGCGGGTGTAATCCCCGTGGATCACCTCACCCATAAGCCAGAAATCCGGCCCAATCTCCCCGGCCGTGTGCCGAAGGGCCTGCATGTACCCAAAGTCCAGCACATCCGCGGCATCCAGCCGGATGCCGTCAATGTGAAACTCCCTTGCCCAAAAACGGATCACATCACAGATATAGTCCCGGACCGCCGGGTTGTGCTGGTTTAACTTGGCCAGAAGGTTGTAGCCGCCCCAGTTATCGTAGGAAAATCCGTCATTGTACTCATTATTGCCCCAGAAATTTACATTGCAGTACCAATCTCTGTAGGGGGAGTTTTCCCGGTTCCTCTTGATATCCTGAAACGCAAAGAAATCCCGCCCTGTGTGGTTAAACACACCGTCCAGGATCACCCGCACTCCCTGCCTGTGGCACTCCTCTACAAAGGAGGTCAGATCCTCGTTGGTCCCCAGGCGGCTGTCCAGCTTTTTGTAGTCCGTAGTCTCATATCCGTGGCCCACTGACTCAAACAGGGGGCCAATATAAAGAGCATTGCAGCCGATATCCTTTATGTGGGAAATCCAAGGGATCAGCGTGTTCAGCCGATGCTCCCCCTCCTCGTAAGAATTGGTCCTGGGAGCGCCTGTAAGCCCCAGGGGATAAATGTGATAAAATACGGCTTCATCATACCATGCCATTTGCCAGTTCCTCCCGATACGTAGTCTTTGTCTTCGTCCTGCCCCAAAGGCTCTAATGCATCCTTTGGGGATCTTAACGCGCTTTTTAGTATAACATATTTTCCCGGGATTGAATACTGCCTAATGGCCAAAAACTTTTTCCTGCCTCTTCACCTGCTCGGACGCGAAAAACAGCTTCTTATCCGCCGTGTCCAGAACGCAGACCCTTTTGCTCTGCCCTCTGGGGATCCCCCTGGCCGCCAGATACTCCTCGTATCTGCGAAAACATCCTTTCTGCAGATAGGCGATGCGGGGCGCCTTGATCTCATTGGCGGCCCTGCGGACCTGATACCTGCTGTTGACCTGGCACAGACAGAGATCCAGAGTCCTTTCCGCCCTGCCCCGATCCCCGTCGGTCCCTTCCGGCTCCACATAAAACAGATATCTCGGCCCATCCCGCACTTCCTGGACGCAGTACCCGGCCATGGTCATGCCTGTGCCTGCCGAAAACCGGTCCATGGCCTTCTGGAGCTGTTCCTGGTTAGTCTTCTCCCCCGCCACGCTGACCACCTGAGTTTTCCGGTAGCAAAACCGCGCCACCGGGGCATTTTCGTACCAGTCCACAACCTGTATCACATCCCCCATCCTATAGCGGTACAGGCCGGAATGGTTAGTAAACACAAGCTCATATTTCTCGCCTTTTTTAACTTCCCACAAAAACAGCGGGGTTTTGCTCTCCTCTTCCTGATCTGTCACGGGAAGGAACTCAAAAAATCCCGCCTCCGGAAAAAGAACGTAGGCGTCCGGCTCATTCAAACTTTTAGCAACGCCGAAGATTCCCTCTGAGGCCGCGTATGCAGAAAAGTGAAACGGAACATCTCCCATGTACTCCCTCATCTTGTCCATGTCGTGTGAAAATGGTCTCCCTCCCACAGCCAGACAGTACCGCATCTCCGGCCAGATCTGTCTCACCATCCCCTCACCCGGCTTGCCGCCCACCGACTCCCTAAGCTGCACCGCGCGCCCGGGGTCAGGCGGCAGTCTCTCCATGAGAAAGCGGCGCCAATGATCGGAAAGGCGGATGCTTTCGTGAACCCTCCCACGCTCCATGTCCTCAAGAAGCAGAAGCCATTTGCGCCGGATATAGTCCAGAACTCCCCGCACCCGGTTGACAAAGATGCCATGGATCGCCCTGATATCCGGCTGCGCAAGAGCAAACCGCACCTTCACATAAAGCAGATCCTCCGGATCTTTCGGAAAAAGCACCTCTTTTGGCGCACAGCAATCCGACGCATCGAACTGGCCGTCCCTGTCCATCCGCTGAAACAGGCAGGAAGAGCGGATGCCGTTCATTGTCCCGTTTTCCATGTACGTCTTTGTGAACTCCCCAATCTGGAAGATCTTCCCAAACACCTGCTCCTCCTGCATATCCCGGTAATACTCCCCAACGCACCCAAACACGGTCCCATAGGCATACCGATACTGCAGATCCAGGTCAGATTCTGTCAGGGGAATGTACCTGGGTCTCCCCGTGGTTCCGGAACTGACGCAGAAATACACCGCCGGGTCAGCATTCAGCACATGCTTTTTTCCCCTGATCATGTCCTGGATGTAAGATTCATAGTCCTCGTACCTGGAAAGAGGGACCTTTTCCTGAAACTCCCCGGGCGTCCAGATGGTGTGAAAGCCATACTTCCGTCCATAGTCCGTATTGCGGTTTTGGCGCATCAGATCCACCAGAACCTTTTTCTGCACTGTCTGGGCCTTGGCCGCCGTGTTCTTAAGCCGCTCCATAGACTCTCGCCCCAGTTTTCCGTAATCTGTCTTCATCTTTTCTCCATTTTCTAAATCTGTCTTCCCCCCATTACCTGCCCCACAGGGGTGCCTTCCACAATGTAACATCTTCCTTCATATTTGCGGCTATTATATCAAACTTTTTCTCCCAATTGTCCTGTGTGGGATATTTGATACTTATTTAGGGACAATTTTCCGTCAAAAAAAGGGCTGTCAAGGCTCCTGTTCTGATGCCTGACTGCCCAAATTTAATTCTTTTTCCCCTCTGGTCCCTGTCCGCCGTCACTCCCGGCTCTTTCCGCGCTCTAAAAAACACCCGTCGTCATGGGAATAGATCACGCCAACAGCCTGGAGATAGGCGTAGATAATAGTGCTCCCCACAAACCCCATCCCCCTTTTTTTCAGATCCGCTGACACAGTATCCGACAGACGGGAGGTGGCCTTCCCCTTCTCATAGATCACCTTGCCTTCTGTCCAGTGCCAAAGGTAATCAGAAAAACTTCCATACTCGCTCTGGATCTCGCGAAACACCCCGGCATTTTTCACCGCCGCCTGAATCTTGCGCCTGTTGCGGATAATGTCCCGGTTCTCCACTAAAGCATTCAGCCGATCCTGGTCATATTCAGACACCTTCTCCACGTCGAACCCGTCAAAGGCCCGGCGAAAATGCTCCCGCTTATTGAGCACGCACTCCCAGGTCAGACCTGCCTGAAAAGACTCCAAAATCAGCATCTCAAACAGTTTCCCATCGTCATACACCGGGACGCCCCACTCGTTGTCGTGGTAGTGGATATACCGCTCATTCTTCGGGTTTGCCCACTTACATCTCCTCTTACCGTCCGCCCATTCCATGTCTTATGTCCTTTCCGTCTCTTGGGGCCCATAAGCTTTGGCCCCTGCGGCCCTTGGCCGCGCTCTCATCAAATACGATTATAGACATAGGGCTGGAAGGATGTCAATCTTTTTATTTTTAATAGCCCACTTTCCTTCACACAGAAAACCGATCATACTCCTCTAAGCAGTCCAGGCAGAAAACCCCCCGTTCTCAACTCTGACGCGATTCTCCGCCGTTATCTCCCCGCACTTTGCGCAGGCCACGGACCGAAACAGTCTGGCCCGCTTTGGCGCCTTTAATCTGGGGTCTGAAACCGCAAACAACTCCTCCAGAGGGCGCTCCAGATAAAACCGGCACGCGCCTCCTCCCTGGAAAGGCCCTCCGGCGTCCTGGCTTTCAGATACAAGCGGACCCCTTTGCTCGTCTTCCGGTTATAAAAGGAAAAAGCCTGTCTACGAAAGAATCTAAATCTCGATATTGCTTCAATTACAGAGAGCCAGGTCCTTTCGGGTCCACAACAACATCACCTTAACATTGGCAGAGGGCATGGTGTACACCATTCCTGAACATTACCTCCATCAGATCCTCAGCAAAAAATAGACGGTCTATCCCCATAAAAAGAAGAAGGCCTCCCCCGAAGCCTTCCTCTCCATTCCATTCTATTATCAACCCTTTTCCACAACCTCAAACCGATAAGCCACGGCCTCATAGTCCTCGGAGGTCACCGGCACAGCAAGCCCGGCTTTCATCAGCACAATCCCCAAATACGTTTCCCCGCTCTCCTTCTCCCGATAAAGCTTGTCCGACATAAGCCCCCGGAACCGTAAAAAATGTACCGGCGGATTTACTTCGCTTCGCAGGACCACGCCAGACACCAGTACATCCTTCTTGTCCTTTGACACAAACTCCCAGAATACGGAATTGCTTCTGTCCCCGGGAGCGGACAGCCGGTAATAATCCCCGGTCTGCACCAGGCCCTCCGCAGCCTTAAACTGGACGATCTGCGCTGTTGCCGCCTTCTTCTCCTCATCATCCATATGCCCCAGATCCAGCTCATACCCAAAAGTCCCTGACCCTGCCACAGTCCCCCTTGTGCGCAGGGATGTGGTGCGGCCGGTCTGGTGGTTTGGACACACGCTGACATGGGCTCCAAAAGTGCTGATGGGATAGAAAAACGATGTGCCGTAGTGGATCTCCAGCCTGTCCGCCGCATCCGTGTTGTCGCTGCACCAGATCTGCGGAGAATAATACAGCATTCCGGCGTCAAAACGCCCCCCGCCCCCTGCGCAGGTCTCAAACAGCAGATTTGGATATCTGGCGATCAGCCGCTCCATCATATCATAAACCCCAAGCATGTGGCGGTGGAAAACCTCCCCCTGTCTTCCGGCCTCCACGCCCTGGGAGAACACATTTCCAAGGGCCCGGTTCACATCCCACTTAATATAATCTGCCTGGCAGCTGTCAATGACCTTGAAGATCTGCTCCATAATATAATCCCGGACTTCCTTTTTCGTCACATCCAGGTTCAGCTGAGAGCGGCTCCTCACCGGCAGACGCCCCGGCACCCGCAGACACCAATCCGGATGCCTGCGGTAAAGATCGCTGTCCTCAGACACCATCTCCGGCTCCAGCCAGATGCCGAACTTCAGCCCCAGCTTCCGGATCTTATCCACCAGCTTCGGCAGGCCGCCGTGGATCTTCTCCTCATTCACATACCAGTCCCCGAGTCCCGTGTAATCGCTGTCCCGCTTTCCAAACCACCCGTCGTCCAGGACAAACATCTCTATGCCCACTTCCTTGGCAGCCTTGGCGATATCGTAAAGCTTCTGCTCGTCAAACTCAAAGTAAGTGGCCTCCCAGTTGTTTACCAGGATGGGCCTGGGCTTTTTCACAAAGCTGCTCCTAATAAGGTGCTCCCGAAACCCGTCATGGAAATGATGAGAAAGGGTCTCCAAGCCCGTGCCGGAAAAGGACATGGCAGCCTCCGGCGACACAAAACTCTCCCCGGGCTTTAACGTCCAGGCAAACTGATAGGGATGGATCCCCATCACCACCCTGGTCTGCTCCACCTGGTCCAGCTCTGCCTGACAGATAAAATTGCCGCTGTACACAAAGGTGATACCAAAGCACTCCCCGTAATCCTCCGTGGCGGTCCTGTCGCAGAAGATCACCGCCGGATTGTGGTGATGGCTGGAAATGCCCCTCTTGCTCTCCACAGACTGGATGCCGTGGCGGAGGGGCTGACGCTCCGTAAGCCGCTCCATGGAATGCCTTCCGTAAAAATGGATCATGTCCATGGGACGCCTGGGAAAGTCCAGCTCCGCGGACATTACCCGGCGCAGGGTGACGGAAGCTTTCCCTCGGTTTACCACTTCCACCGCCCTGGTGATGATGTCGCAGTCCCAGATCACACCGTAAAGCAGTTTCACGCAGACTCCGCTTAACTCGTCCTTTAAAGTGATCTCAAGAGTCTCCGCCTCATCCTCCCCCGCAAACATGGCTGGCATTCCTGCCAGAGCATATTTCCCCTTTCTGATCTGATAGGAATCATATTTCAGCTGCAAAATATGGCTTCCGTCCTCATGTTCCGCCTCGATCCCCTGGATGCGGTAGTCCCCGTTTCCCTCCGCCGTGTACTCCTGAGGCAGCACATCCAGGGAAAAGGTCCGGTCCCTGTCAGCCTCATAAGGGTTGCCGGAAAATCCCCGGTCCAGATTAACAATGCCATGGGCCACCCAGGTATCCCCCAGTTCAACCCCGTAATACAGGTGCAAAAGCGTCCCGAACTGGCCTACCTGCATCTGGTACATACTGGTTTTGGTATGCAATGTAAATACCTTTGTATCTTCCTGAAAAGAAATATACCTCATAAGCTGCTTTGTGCCCTCCATTGAATGTTGTTAAAAAACATATTGATCCGATTCATTTTCCGCGCCTGTCAGTTCTTCCCTGTCCCCTTCTTTGGAAAAATACGGGCGGAACAATCTCCACAGAAACCAGGAATTGGCGTAAGCTGTCAGGGAAAACCCGCACATAAGCCATACCAGCAGATAAACTGGAAACAGCTGGGCGTCCACCAGGGTAAAATACATGGGAAGACAGGTAATCATTGCCATACACAAGGCGTACCCGGGGTTTTTCGCCCCAAAACACAGGGCATAGGGAATCAGACGCCTGGTCTTGATCTCAAAAGACGCCAAGGTGGGGAAACTATACAGGGCTATGATCAAAAGAAGAAGCGCCATGCCCCAGGTCACATAGGTAAACACCCCGGACATGGGCATGGGCATGGTTGCAACCGCCCTGCTCTCAAGCCAGACGCACACCCCCGCCGCCAAAAGCCCCAGCCACACAGCCGTGGCCTGAACAAAATTCCCTTTAAAGCTTTTCCAGTAACATTTCCAGATGCTGATATCTTTATCCTTGTGAAGCTTTAAGGCGCAGTAATACAGCGCCGTCGTAGAAGCCCCGGCTGTGACCACCGGAACGCTGGTTATGATCCACAGCAGATTCAGCCCGATAAATCCTCCCGCTGAAAGGAAAAAACTGTGAAGAAAACTGTCCTCATTAAATAAATTCATGCCGCTCCCTCTCCCATTGCGCCTTGCTGCCCGTCAGGGCGGATGCCTGCTGCCATTATGATTTCGCACGGTCAGCGCGGTAAACGCGCTGACCTGTCTGAACTGTTACCGAATTTCTGCCATTCCGTCAAGATCCCAAAAGGCGGGGCTTGACGGAAATTCTTTTTTTATAGTTACAGCTTCCCTCCGGAAGTCGCGATACCCTCGATAAACTGCTTCTGGAACACCAGATACAGCACAATCATGGGAATACAGGCCAGCAGGGAAGCCGCCATCAGCTGGGGATAATTGTTGCTGTACTGACCCTGCATCTTAGCCAGAGCCGCTGACAGAGGCATCACGTCCCTGTTACAGATCAAAGGCCACATCAGATCCTTGTAAGCGAACACAGCCGTAAAGATTCCCAGAGCCACCATGGAAGACCTGGTAAGAGGCGCCATGATAAACAAAAACGTCTGTCCGATGTTACACCCGTCAAGACGGGCCGCCTCCTCCAGATCTCTTGGCAGGCCCATGTAAGCCTGGCGGAGAAGGAAGGTGCCAAAGGCTGTCACAAGGCCCGGGAAGATCAGGGCAAAAATAGTATTGAGCATTCCCATTTTGCTGACCATCAGGTACTGGGGAATTATGAAGATCTGGCCCGGAACCATCATCTGGAACAGGATCAGAGAGAACATGAAATCCCTGCCCCGAAACTGCAGTCTGGCAAAAGCGTACCCGGCAAGGGTCGCGGTCAGAACCGCGGCGATCACGCGGCCCGCGATCAAAAGCAGTGTGTTAATGTACAGATTTACAAAATCCAGGTTGTTGATAACCGTGGTAAAATTCTCCGTCCTCCAAACACTTGGGAAGATTACGAAAGGAGAAACGCTGGTAGCCTCTCCCATACTCTTAAAAGCTGTCAGTATCATCCACAAAAACGGCACCAACATGGTAATGGATACCAGGATCAGGATGGCGTGAATCAACGCCTGCATCATTTTCGCTCTTTGTTCCATATCAGCCTCTCCTTCCCTAATTATAATAAACCCACTTCTTCTGGGCGATCATCTGGAATACGGTTACAACCATGATAATGGCAATCAGCAGCACCACGATGGTGGAGCCATACCCTTTATTGTTCTCAACAAAGGAATTCTGATAGAACAGGTACACAATGGACTGGGTCTTGTAAAGAGCCGGGTTGTTCTTATCCATTACCATGAAGATCAAGTCAAACACCTGCAGGCCGCCGATCACCCTTGTGATGGTCACAAAGAAGATGGTCGGGGACAGCAGCGGAACCGTGATGTTGAAGAACTGGTTGATTCCGGTGGCGCCGTCGATGCTGGCAGCCTCATAGTAGTCTCTGGGAATCTCCTGAAGTCCTGCCAAAAACAGTACCATGTTGTAGCCGATAATGGACCAGATACCGATAACCGCGATGGCGAACACCGCAATGGCCGGGTCAGAGATCCAGTTGATGCTGGTTCCGAAAATGTGATTCAAAAGACCGAACTCAGAGTTAAACAGCCATCTCCAGACCATGGCGATGGCAGCCGGAGCCGCGACCATAGGCAGGAAAAAGATGGTACGATACGCGGAAACACCCATCATCTTGCGGTTCAGCAAAACTGCCAGAACCAGAGCGATGGCGATGGAGAACGGAACCTCCACAATGGCATACTTAAAGGTGTTAAGAACAGCCTGCCACACTTCCGCGTCCCCGAACATCTTGATGTAGTTCTCCATGCCGATGAAGATATTGCCCCTTCCAAAATCACCTGTCTTAAAAAAGCTCTGGTAGATGGTCTGGAAGATCGGGATAATATTCAGCACGATAAGTCCCAGCATGGTGGGGAAGATAAACGCCCATCCCCATATGAATTCGTTGCGCTCCCTGGTAGTTCCCTTTTTGATAGTACCCACAACTTCACCCCTTTTCTCTTATTGAACGCTTCCGAAAATCCCGTTCTGCGAAAGTCGTCCCTCAAAACCCGGACTTTCGGAGGCGTTTTATTTCCTAACTACTCCTGCTTTCCTATTCCTCTGCAATCTTCTCGTTCATAATAGCCGTGATGTTGGCGCACGCCGTAGCCATGTCCTCCTCGCCGTTCCAGGGCTTCTTAAGCTCCTCCACCATTGGGTTCCACCATGCCAGAGTGCTCTTGGTAGTCGGACGGAACACCACGTCGTCCATAGCCTCCAGGTACGGAGTCAGGTTGAATTTGTCTGTGTTGCTTACCCAGGCATCGGATACGCCGTCGTAAGCTGCCATGGTAACACCCAGCTCAGCCTGCTTCTGCTGCATATCCTTGGTCGCGAACCACTCGATCAGCTTGTAAGCACCCTCCGGATTCTTGGTGCCTGCGGATGCAGCCCAGCCCAGCCCGTTGTACAGGGAAATGCTTCTGCCTGTGGAGGCGTCCTTTGGAAGCCTTGCCACGTCCGCGTTGGCCGTGATGTACTCATTGTCCTTAAATCCTGCCACCATCCAGGAACCCTGGCTGATCATGGCAACCTTGCCGGAACCAAACAGCACGTCAGTACCGGTCTCGGACATGGTGGACGCAGGAGGCATAACCGTATGTACCATCTTGTCAACAAACTCCATAGCCGCGATGGTCTTTGGATCGTCAAATCCGGACTTGCCCTCGTCGTTCAGCACGCAGCCGCCCATGGTGTAAACGATGTTCATCCAAGTATCCTGCTCATTGGACGGGTTGGCCGCAAATCCGTACACGCTTCCGTCCTCTTTCGTCAGCTTCTGAGCGATCTCATAGAACTCATCCCAGGTCCAGCTTCCGTCCGGGTAGGGAATCCCCGCCTCGTCAAACAATGTCTTGTTGTACCAGATCGCGATGGTGTCCATATCCTTTGGCAGAGCGTAGGTCTTGCCCTCCCACTGGTACATGGCCTTTAAATCCTCCGGGAACTTATCAAGCTCCAGAACCTCGCTGGCCGCCACTTTGTCCGTGATGTCCAGAAGGATGTTATTGGACATGTACTTCACCGCCTCGTTGGAGTGCATCCAGAACACGTCCGGCATGTCGCCGCCGCTGGCGCCTGCCTCCAGAAGGGTCCAGTAGCTGTTCCACTCAATAACCTGCAGCTGGGTCTTGATGCCTGTGGACTCTGTAAACGCGTCCAGGATCTGCTGAAGCCCTGCCTGCTGCCCGCCGTCCCAGATCGCCACAGTCAATGGTGCGTTGGGATCCCCGCTGCCGGAGCCGCCGTTACCGCCTCCGCAGCCTGCCAGGCTGGTGGCCGCCACTGCCGCCGTCAGTCCCAGTGCCAAAAATCTGTTGTTTCTTTTCATCTTGCATTACCTCCCGTTTTCGTCATTTTGACTTGTTTTTTTGGTACAAATGCACGTTTTCTCGCGCCTCATCCATCAACCATTATCTGGTTAATGTCAAAATTGCTAGTTAGATTATAAGAAAAACTGGGCATTTTGTATATGGCAAGGTAAATACATTTTTTCCATATTGGTTATGGTAAAATAAATCATTATATGGTAAAATAATAACATTATAGTGAGATAACGGCTTCACCAGTACACCAACAAGGAGATGACATCATGAGAACCATTACTTACACAGACTCTGCGCAATTTCAATGTCTTGAACATCTGCGGGAAGCTTTTATGGACCTTTACCTGGTACACTGCGGCATCGAACACTGTAAACCAGGGCAATTTCTCGGACCGTCTTTCAGGGACGAGTACATTATCCATTTCGTGTTGGAGGGAAAGGGCAGTTACATGGTAGGAGGTATCACCTATTTTTTGACCATCAATCAGATGTTCCTCATCTACCCCGGCGAGGAGATCCGCTACGGCGCGGACTCGGATGAGCCGTGGACCTACGCCTGGATCGGCTTTAACGGCATACGCGCCGAATCTACTCTTCGAAACTGCGGCTTTTCCAGGCAGTGCTATGTACTCCCTTTTAAAAAACCGGACCTTTTGGTGGAATACATCACCAACATTCTTACCTCTGCCCAGCTGTCTTTTTCCAACGACTTAAAGAGAAACGGCCTTCTTCTCATGCTGTTCTCCTACCTTGTGGAAAACTACAACTGTATTTCCGATCAGACCGCTAAAAGCGGCGGTACCCGATATGACTACGGCAGCAGCGTCTACGTGGAACACGCCATTGACTACATAAAGTGGAACCACAACCGGGGCATCAACGTGACGGACATCGCCGACTACATCGGCATCAGCCGCACCTACCTTAACCACGTGTTCCAGAAAGAGCTGGGCGTATCCTCCCAGAAGTTTTTGATGGACTTCCGCCTCCACAAGGCGGCCAATCTTCTGATCTCCTCGGACCTTCCGGTGACCGAGGTGTCCAGCCAGGTCGGATACGACGATTCCCTGGCCTTCTCCAAGGCCTTCAAAAAAAAATTCGGCTTAAGCCCCAAGAATTACCGGAACCATAAGGAGACCATGCTTCACTTTTCGGAGAAGCAGTGAACCAGACGATAAGATATAAAATAAGAAATGATACAGGTGACTGACTATGGAACAATCCTTTGTATTGCAGCTTGCCAGCCGGCAGATCCAGGATTTTTACCTGTGTTTTTGCGGCTACGCCAAATGCGAACCGCTCCACAGCCCCGGCTCAGGAGTGAGACCTAACTATGTGATCCACTATATCCTGGACGGGGCCGGGATCTATAAAGTGGACGGACACAGCTTCTATCTGGAGGCGGGCCAGGGCTTTATCATAGAGCCTAATGTTCTAACCTTCTATCAGGCTGACAAAAAGCGGCCCTGGTCCTACGTGTGGGTGGGCTTTTCCGGCCCCAGAGCGCCTGAGTATCTGTCCTACCTGGGATTTAACCACAATCATCTGGTCTTTAAGAGCTCCGAGTCAGAGCGTATCCGAAATCTGGTGTTTCAGATGCTTAACTCCGGCAAGAACAGCCCCAAAAACGAGTTCTATCTCCACGGGCTGTTTTTCGAATTTTTCTCCTGTCTCATCGACGAAAATATGCCCCAGCAGCAGGAGGACTTGGACCATGACCGCCAGACCACCAACCGCTATCTTCGGGAGGCCATCGCCTACATCCAGCAGCACTTTTCCGAGGGCCTGCGGATCTCGGACTTAGCGGACCATGTGGCTGTAAGCCGTGGGTATCTCTACCAGATCTTCAACGAGACCCTGGGCATGTCACCCAAACAGTACCTGACCAACTTCTGCATGACCCGTGCCACGGAGCTTCTGACCCTGGAGGATCTGCCGGTGGAGGAGGTGGCCAAAAGCTGCGGCTACCCTAACCCGGTGGCCTTCTCCGCCCTGTTTCGAAAGCGCATGGGCCTCTCCCCCACCCAGTACCGCACCCAGGTGTCAGCCGGGTATCGGGAGAGGCTGAAGACGGAGCTTAAGAGTTTGAAGTAGAAGGGGGCTGTCTCCCTGTAATTGAAGGTAATATCAAGAATCAGTTTCCCCGGTGCAAGGACTCGAAGTGGTATATTTATGTACTCTCGGAATCTCTCTTGCACCTGCCTTTGTGGATGATTTTCCGTC
>CAJUPQ010000049.1 GCA_910588505.1 uncultured Hungatella sp.
CGGATCTATTATGATAAGAAGCGGGAGTGGAATAAGCTGATCGACCGGGCTATGGCCAAGGATTATTCCTGGAACGCATCGGCTCTCAAGTATCAGGAGCTGTATGACTGGCTGATCGGATATTGATATAGGACAATTTTAGTGGATCCAGTGGTTTGGCATAGCGGACGCGGTTTCCTGCGGTTGCTGTGCCAAACTGTCTGTTTATCGTCAGGGGAAAATGGGAGAGTCATATTAGGGTAATGAGTAAAGAGAAAGTAAACGGAGAGGAATTGCTGCGCAAAAGCGCCAGGTGGAGCAGGGATGAGGAATACATGGCGTGTGTTCGGGATATCTTAGACAATAAAGTCTTTCAGTCTATGGACCAGTTTATCCAGCATGGCCACACTACATGCAAGGAGCACTGTATTCAGGTTTCCTATATTGCTTTTGAGATATGCAGAAGCAGGGGATGGGACTGCCGTTGCGCGGCCAGGGCGGGACTGCTTCATGATCTGTTTTTGTATGACTGGCACACTCATGCCAGGGAGACAGGGGAGCATTTTCACGGGTTTACCCACCCCAGGGTGGCCATGGATAACGCGGTAAAGTATTTTCAGGTCTCGGAGAAAGAGCAGAACATGATCCTCAGGCATATGTGGCCGCTGACACCCATACCGCCTAAGTACAGGGAGGGGTACGCCATCCTGTATGCGGATAAATTGTGTGGTCTCACGGAATTTTTCGGCCATATGAAAGATTGGTTTCTGGTGTCTGTGTGGCCAAAGCAAATGGGATGACAGGAGATTACGATGGATATATGGCAGGAATTGCTTGAGAATCAGATATTAGTCAGTGCAGTGGCAGGATGGGTAGTGGCCCAGGTGTTAAAGACCATGATCGACTGCGGACTGAACCGGGATTTTTCGCCGGAGAGGCTGGTGGGAGCAGGGGGGATGCCCAGTTCCCACTCTTCTACGGTGTGCGCCCTGGTGGTTTCCAGCGGGATCTGCTGCGGGGTGTCGTCCCCGGAGTTTGCGGTCAGTTTTGTTTTGGCGGCGGTGGTTATGTATGACGCCATCGGCGTCCGGCAGGAGACGGGAAAACAGGCAAAGCTTTTGAACATGATCCTGGAGCAGGACTTTTTTAAATTAAATAATCAGGAATTTCAGAAAAAGCTGAAGGAGTTTGTGGGACATACGCCGCTGCAGGTGTTCGCGGGGGCGGTTCTGGGGATCGTGATCGCTCTGCTGGTCGATATGGCGTATTAAGGAAATGATAAGGTTTAGAGTTGGAGGCAATTTATGAACATCTATTATATGATCAACTGGTTTTTTCTCTGCAGTCTGCTGGGATATCTGCTGGAGTGCGTGGTCCTGACCTATGAGAACCGCACGCCGGTGCTGAACCGGGGATTTGGCCACGGGCCTTTTTGTATCATCTACGGGTTTGGGGCTATTGGGGCTAACCTGCTTTTGAGCCCTCTGGCGGACAGCGCGGTAAAGCTGTATATGGCGGCCATGATTATGGCGACCATTATGGAACTGATAACCGCAAGGGCCATGATCCGATTGTTTGGCAGCTTCTGGTGGGACTACAGCATGAAAAAGTTTAATTACAAGGGGATCATCTGTCTGGAGAGCAGCCTTGGGTGGGGGCTTCTGGGGATCGTATATTTCCGTTTCCTCAACGGTTTTTTGATGCGCCTGGCGGGTTTTGTGCCTCATCGGTTTGAGAAGCGGCTGGCAGTGGCTCTGGTGCTGTTCTATCTGACGGATTTTCTGTGGTGTCTGCGGCATCAGATCAAGAACCGGGGGGAAGAGCAGGAACAGGTTATAGGGAGGTTGAGCGTTCGTCCGTAAGCGAAAGCTGGGGGCGGACGCCTTTTTGCGTTATGGGGGCGTTCGTGGAGCAAAATCGGATTTAGTCGCGGAGCCAGTGAGGGAAGGCAGAAACAGAATTGGCTGGATGAGTAACAGGATTAATGCCGGACAAAAAAGCAGGAACCGTCAGCTTGTATCAGACGGATAAACATGATATAATTGGCACGGTAGATGTGCCAAGGGGATATTATGATTCGGATTAATTTTGGTATTGAGCAAGGCATGGATATCAGGATAAAAAAGCCGAGTGTTGGTACAATATGCCGGATAGTTTGGCTGCTTTATCCACAGAGAACGATAGTATTGACCGCATATAGAAGGGAATGTATCCGCATACAGCCAAATAGAAGTATAATCCTTGCCAAGAAGCCCTAAGGCGGCTTCTTTCCGGAAAAAGGCGACGGTAGAAATGAGGAAGAAGAGTGAAAAATATGAGGGACATAAAGGTGATACTTGCATCCGGCTCTCCGAGACGGCGCCAGCTGCTTGAACAGATTTGCATAAAGGCGGATATCAGGCCCAGCAGAGTAGAGGAGACCACTACATCTACGGATCCTGAGGCTGTGGTGATGGAATTGTCTTCCAGGAAGGCAGAGGATGTGGCAGAGCAGGCTCTGGCAGGGACGCTGATCCTGGGAGCGGATACTGTGGTGGCTGTTGACGGCCAGATCCTGGGAAAGCCAGTAAGCCATGAGGACGCAAGGCGGATGCTCCGTATGATCCAGGGGAGAAGCCATCAGGTATACACAGGAGTGACGCTGATCTATAAAGAGGAAGAGGGGAGCAGGGGCGTTACCTTTTCGGAGAGAACCGAGGTATTGGTGTACCCCATGTCCCAGGAGGAGATCACGGCCTACGCTGACAGCGAGGAGCCTATGGATAAGGCCGGGGCTTACGGGATACAGGGCAGATTTGCCGCCTATATCCAGGGGATCCGGGGAGATTACAGCAATGTGGTGGGGCTTCCCGTGGGCAGAGTCTGGCAGGAGTGGAAGCGGTTGATAGAAGAAACGGAGGGAGAGTAAGGTGATCAAACTGATCGCAAGCGATATAGACGGTACTTTGGTGAGAGACGGGGAGCATAAGCTGGATCCCGAATATTTTGATGTGATCCTGGGGCTGCGGAAAAAGGGGATACAGTTCGCGGCGGCCAGCGGACGCCAGTGGGCCAGCATTGAGGCTGTTTTTGAGCCGGTGAAGGAGAAAGTGTTCTATCTGTCTGACAACGGGGCGTATGTGGGGTGTCACGGCAGAAATCTGTTTTTAAATCCCATTGACAGGGAGACTGCCATGGAACTGATCCGGGGGATCCGTCAGGTTCCCGGGCTGGAGGTGATGGTGGGAGGCCCGGATGTGGTCTATGTGGACACTAAGGATCAGGCTTTTATTGACTGGATGGTCAATGGCTATAAGTTCCGGGTAAAGCAGGTGGAGGATGTGACAGCTGTTGGGGATGACATCATTAAGGTGTCGGCTTATAAGCCCCGGGATATCCAGGAAGCTGTGAAAGGGCTTTTGGGGCAGTTTGGGGACCGATTAAAGATGACCATCTCCGGGGATATGTGGATGGACGCCATGGCCTCGGGCGTGTGCAAAGGGCAGGCGATCCGGGTCCTTCAGGAAAGTCTGGACATCCGGCCGGAGGAGACTATGGCTTTCGGGGATCAGCTAAACGATATGGAGATGCTGGAAAGGTCCTACTACAGTTTTGCCGTGGCTAATGCCAGGGAGGAAGTGAGGAAGGCTGCCAGATTCCAGGCTGACGCCAATGTAGAAAAGGGTGTTTTAAAAATATTGAAGCTGCTTTTGTAGGAAAGGGATCCGTCGGATGAAGAGGAAGAACAGATGGATATTGGTTTGGATCCTGGGTGTGGCGTTGTCTGTCTGGTGGGCCGGAGGCTGCTCAAAGGAGACTGTGGTGGAGGAAGAGAAGTCCCAGCCTGCAGCTTATACCAGAGCCCAGATGATGGTCATTGCCATAACCGAGAGGAACCGGTATGAGCAGATCTACACGGACAAGATCTGGGACGCTGTTATGGAGAGCGGGGATACTTTTGAGCAGTATCTTCTGGACCAGGTGCGGGCATTTCTGGAAAATATGAAGACCATGACCCTTCTGGCCAGGGACCGGGGGATCACTGTGAGCAGCGGGGAAGCGGACCGGGTCCGGAGAGTGGCCAGGAACTATTATTCCTCCCTGTCCAGAAGCGAGATCGAGTATCTGGGAATCTCCGAGGCGGATGTGGTGACTCTGTATGAAGATTACCATATGGCCTGCAAGGTGGTGGTGGCGCTGACCGAGGGCCTGGATCTGGAGGTCAGCGACAGCGAGGCAAAAGTCATCACCGTTAAGGTCGTGGAGACAGGGGACAGGGTGAAGGCGGAGACGGTCTGGGGGCGCATGGCGGAGGAGGAAAGTGATTTTTCCGCTGTTGCCAGGGATGTGACAGGGGCAAGCCCCGAGGAGAGAAAGCTGTGGCGGGGACAGATGCCCGAGGTTCTGGAGACGGCGGCTTTCGGGCTGGCCGCAGGGGAGATCAGTCCTGTGGTGGAGTCGGACGGCATGTACTATGTGATCCAGTGTGTCAATGACTATGAGATGGATGCCACCAGGGAGAGAAAGACCCAGATCTACAAGGAGCGGAAGAACTGGGCCTTTCAGCAGATCTATGAACAGTTTGTCATTGACAACAAGGTGTCCATCACAGACGAGGAGTGGTCAGAGATCACCTTTGAGGGAGGGGAGGCGGCAGAGGCCTCCAGCTTTTTTGAGCTATACCAGGAAGAATTCGGAAGCTAGGGCTGTCAGGGCTGACTGGTCTTTCGTCCCCATGGTCTCCCTGGCGGAATGCATGGCCAGGATGGGGACGCCCACGTCCACGGTCCTCATGGACAGAAGGGCTGAGGAGATGGCTCCCAGAGTCGCTCCCCCCTTGATGTCGGAGCGGTTGGAAAATTTTTTGTAGGGAATGTGGCTGCGGCGGCAGATATCCTCAATGACGCTGATGCAGGAGGCGTCAGTGGCATAGGACTGGGCGGCAGCCATTTTGATGGCAACACCGTCGCCTGGCAGGATCTGGTTTTTGATGTCGCATTTTTCCGTGTGGTTGGGGTGCATGGCGTGAGCCACGTCCATGGACAGCAAAAACCCGTTCATGACAGCGTTTAAGTATTGTTCCCTGGAATAGCCCAGGGTTAGGTAGAGTTTTTCCAGAACCCGGTCCGTGACAGCGGAGAAGGCTCCCTGCTTGGTGCGGCTTCCGATCTCCTCGTTGTCGTAGAGGGCAATGACATTGACGCCGCTTTGGCGGAACCCGGAGGCGATCCCGGCCAGGCAGGCGCTTACAGAGGTCAGATTGTCGATGCGTGGGGCGCAGAAGAACTGGTCTTCAAGGCCCAGAGTGGAGCAGGAGTCCAGGTTGTAGAGGCACAGGTCGTAGTCCAGGATCTCTTCTGGGGCGCATCCCGTTTCCCGGGCCAGGAGATTCACAAGACAGTGATCTTTGTCTGTATTTTCCCCAAGGAGGGTGAGGATAGGAAGCATGTCTTTCTGGGGATTTAGGGCCACGCCGCTGTTTACCTCCCGGTTCATATGTATGGCCAGATTGGGGATCACGGCTACGGGCCGTTTTATGTCAACTATGTGGACGCTTGGGGAAAAAGGGGTTTCTCCGGCAGCGCAGACTTTTCCCGCAAGGGAGAGCGGCCGGTCCATCCAGGTGCTTAAGATGGGGCTGCCGTAGACTTCCACGTTCAGTTTGCCGTATCGGCTGGTGGAGACTTCCGGCGATGGCTTTAATTTCAGACAGGGCCAGTCCGTGTGGGCAGCTTCCATGCGCAGGGCAGGGACAGGGGCCGGAGATAGAGGCGCGCCGCCGGGGGCTGTTTTACAGATGCAGTTTTCCCCTGTGGTGAAGGCGATGAGGGAGGAGTCAAAGACAGGCAGGTAGTAGCCCTGCTCCGGCTTAAGGTCCCAGGCGTCTGTCAGGTCCAGGCGGGTAAATCCCTTTTGCTCCAGAAAGCGGGAAGCGGCCAGGACGCAGTGGAACGGGGAGACGCTGCGCATAAGAAGGCTGGTCAGCTGGTTGATATCTTTTTCAGTGTTCATGGTAAGGTCCTCCTTTATGTGGCTTGATCATTAAAACTATGGTTTAGAGTATACCACAGATCGCCTCTGTCATAAAGTGTGATTGACACTTGCAGGTTATTCGTTTATAGTTACATAGATAAAAGTGAAGTCTGCGGGGGAAGCGGAGGCAGGCTGCAGGGTGAAAGGCAGGGATCGGGCATTATGGTCGCATTGAAAGTGGAGGATATGAAACAGTTTACGTCCGGGCTGTTTATTGGCAGTATGTTTGACCGATTTTTGGTGAGGGAAGCGGATATTGTGACGTTTAACGCGTTTCATATGGACGGGCGCGTCAGGCCCGGGTATTATACGGAGGAGGAGATGGAGGAGAGGCAGATCGGGGAATACTCGGCATGGGAGACCATGAAGCCGGTATGCTTTTCCCTTATCAAGGGGAAACGGCTGCCGGGAAGCTTCCATATCGTGCTCCAGCTGGCAAAAAAGCAGGTGGAACGTTTTCTGGCTGACAGAAATCTGCCAGTCAGGGAGGAGCAGGTCAGCGGCATGTATCTGAATATCCGGTATGAAAATGGGGAACTGTACTGCGTGACGGGAACGTCGGTGAATTTCTTTACTCTGGATAAGTCTCTGGATGAGGAGTGGGACGAAGCAGTGAGACAGTTTTTTAGAAAAAACGGGATCCCGGTTTCCATATAGCAGGGGACAGGGACCGCCCAGGCAGGGCAGAAATAAAAAAGGCAGGTAAGATTTGTGGCAAAATTGTATTTTCGGTACGGAGCTATGGGAAGCTCCAAGACAGCCAACGCGCTGATGGTGGAGTACAATTATTTTGAGCGGGGGAAGAAGGCGCTTTTAGTAAAGCCAAGGCTGGATTCCAGGGATGGAGATTACTTGATCCGGTCCAGAATGGGCCTTGC
The DNA here is from genome assembly GCA_910588505.1 of uncultured Hungatella sp. Lineage (GTDB taxonomy): Bacteria > Bacillota > Clostridia > Lachnospirales > Lachnospiraceae > UBA3402. The sequence continues at coordinate 6,870 of CAJUPQ010000049.1, forward strand.
AAAGGAGGGGATTCTTCTGGAAGCCCTCCTTGAGATGGAGGATGATGCCATCAGGGGCTATGACTGTATCATTGTGGATGAGGCTCAGTTCGCCTCCAAGGGGCAGGTGGAGTTTCTGGTGCATATTGTGGACGATCTGGGAGTGCCGGTGATCTGCTACGGGCTTCGGACGGATTTCCGCAGGGAGTTTTTTGAGGGAAGCCTGTGGCTTATGGCGTGGGCGGATGTTATTGAGGAGATCAAGACCGTGTGCTGGTGCGGCAAGGCGGCCACCTGCAACGCCAGGATCGGGGAGGACGGCAGGATGATCCAGGCGGGGGAGCAGATCGTCATGGGCGGCAATGACAGGTACACGGCCCTTTGCAGAAGGCACCACCGGCAGGGGAATCTGGGGCCGAAGAGCAGGGACGGAAAGCAGCCGGGGCAGGGATAGGGTCGGCTGCCGGGCTGCGCCGCGGTAGGGGCTGCCCGGCGGGAGACGCTGCGGTGAGCTCCGGCGGAAACAGACTGCTATAAAAATATTGCTATAATGTGAAGAAAAATTACATTCTAATCTCCGCGGGAGATTTCTATAATGGAACCATTACAGAAATTTACCGCGGAGGTTTTTTATGTTCAGAGAGATTGCAGGGCGCAGTGATTTGACGAATTTGACAGTGTTTGATGGGTATCCTCCTGCCAGTGACCGGAAGGCCTGGGAGCGGGTGCCGGAGAGCTACCGAATGGAGCTTATAAGAGAGGGGGAGAGATGGCTGGGGTACGGGTATCCGCCTATTTACGCTTCGGATTACATGGAATTTTGCCGCACGGGAAACAGGAGCCGCTTTGAGGAGAAGCAGTTTCAGCGGAGGACTGTGCTGAATGCCCTGGTGATGGCGGAGTGCGCGGAGTATGAGGGGCGTTTTCTGGATGACATTATAAACGGGATCGTTCTGATCTGTGAGGAGGCGGCGTGGCAGCTTCCGGCCCACAATACATATGTCCGGGATGCGCCACAGCACATTCTTCCCGATGTCACAAGGCCGGTGATCGACTTGTTTGCGGCGGAGACAGGTGCGGTGGTGGGGATGGCGGAGTATCTTCTGCGGGATGCCTTAAAGGCGGTGAGCCCGGTTATCTCAAAGATGGTGGATCACAGCCTGGAGATCAGGGTGTTTGGGCCTTATCTGAAAGAGCATTTCTGGTGGATGGGGGACGGAAAGACGTCTATGAACAACTGGACCTCCTGGTGTACCCAGAATGTGCTGACGGCGGCTTTTACAAGGGCAGCCGTTCCGGCTGCGGGTAGGGAGATCATAGGGAAGGCCTGCGAGAGCCTGGATTATTTTCTGGCTGAGTACGGGGAGGACGGGTGCTGTGATGAGGGGGCCCAGTACTACCGCCATGCGGGGCTGACCCTATTTAACGCCATGGAGGTGCTCAACGATGTCTGCGGCGGGATCTTTGGGGAGCTTTACAAGGAGAAGAAGATCGCCAATATGGCGGATTACATCCGGAGAGTCCATGTGGCGGGGCCTTATTATGTGAATTTTGCGGACTGCTCCCCAAAAGCGGGCCCGTGTAGGGCAAGGGAATACCTGTTTGGAAAGCGGACAGGCAATGGGAAGCTTATGGCTTTTGCCGCAGAGGACTACAGGCGGTGTGGGGACAAGCTGGATCTCCAGGAGCATAATCTGATGTACCGGGTCCAGGCGGCGTTTGCCCATGAGGAGATGACGGAGTATGGAAACGGCTGGGGAGAGGAAAAGGCGGGGGAGAGCAAAAGGGGCGAGGACTGGTATTTTCCCAGCGCAGGCCTTTTTATTGCCAGAGATGAAAGGTTCTGTCTGGCGGTGAAGGCGGGGGACAACGGGGACAGCCATAACCACAATGATGTGGGAAGCTTTACCGTGTACTGTGACGGCAGACCCCTGTTTATTGATGTGGGGGTGGAGAGCTATACGAAGAAGACATTTTCCCCGAAGAGGTATGAGATCTGGACTATGCAGTCCCGGTACCACAATCTTCCCACCTTTGGAGGGGTGATGGAGAGGGACGGAAAGCAGTTCGGGGCAGGGCAGGTGGAGTATGAGCTGGGCAGGGAGAAGTCCTGGATTTCCATGGAACTGATAGGAGCCTATGAAACGTGTTTTGTCTCTTCCTACAGAAGGAGGGCATGCCTGGAGAAGGGCAGATGTGTCCGCATCACCGACCGTTGGGAGGGGGACGGCAGCGGGGAGGATGTGGTGCTGTCCCTGATGACCTGTGTAAGACCGGAGACTGTCCAGAGGGAGGGAGAGCTTTGGATGCATGTGGCAGATATGGGTGTGTGCCGCATCGCCGGCGGCGGGGCGGCTGTGACGGAGGAGATTCCCGTGACGGATCCAAGGCTTAAGACAGCGTGGGAACATAGTATTTTCCGGACATTGGTTACCTTTGGGGGGAGGGAGATGACGCTCACCGTCTCAGGCGGCCGGTGAGGCGGGGAGGGGTCACGTTTTCAGGGACTGCTGTACAAATTCCCTGGGGGAAACGCCCTCCACTTTCTTAAACACCTTGCTGAAATAGAAGGCGCTCTCAAATCCCAGCTGGTCCGCCACCTCGTAGATTTTCATGTCCTGTTCCAGCAGCATGACCCTGGCCCGGCTGATCTTCATCTGTGTGATGTATTCGGAGAAGCCCACGCCGCAGGTTTTTTTGAACAGCACGCTTAAGTAGTTAGGGCTTAATCCGAACACGGCGGATACTTCGTTCAGGGTCAGCCGTTCGTCCATGTGGTTCTGAATGTATTTCTGCACATTGGAGATCACATGCTCTTTGTAGGTGACCCGCCGGGATTTTAGGATGTCGCAGAGGCCGTCCCGGAGACGGGCCATCCAGTCCGATACCTGCTCCACGTTGCCCATGCGGTAGATGGAGCGGTAATTGTCCGGGTCGCCGGAGAAGATTTCGGAGATGGTCTCCTGGCCGGAGGGCATCAGGGACAGAGCCAGGTACAGGATGTTGCAGGCTCCGTCAATGGCCTGGAGGTAGCGCAGGGGATTGGAGCGGAACAGGTCAATGATCTGGCTTAGGGTGTCGTAGAGGATTCCGGCGTCAAACTCCTCAAAGGCCCTGGTCAGGTCATTTTTAAACAGGGTGATGTTGAAAGAGTTGCGGATGTCCTCAGGCTTTGCCTGGTCGTAGTCCCGGAAGGGCTCCTCGGGGACGCAGAGGGTGAATGCCACTCTGGCGTCCTGGTAGGAGTCGCTGATCTTGAAAGGGGAATCTGCCACAGAGCCGATGCCTGCCATAAGGCGGACATTAAAATAGTTGTGTACCATGGTGGAGGCGTTTTGCAAGGCTTCCACCATTTTTTCGTGGTCCTCTCTGCCCGGAGCTGTCAGGTGGAAGATGACGGCAAAGTGCTTTAAGTCCAGGGAAATGACCTGGCAGGCCATATGGCGTTTCAGGATGTCTTTTACCATCTGCAGGGTGCTGCCGTACAGATTTACCAGCTTTTCGTTGGTCATGTCCTGGACTAATTCTTCCAGGATCTCACAGTGGGCCACAGCATAGCAGGGGCTGTCAAAGTTCAGGCTTAAGTCTTTGGCCTGGATCTGAAACTGCTCCTCGTTGTCAAACAGGTTGTGGAGAAGCCGCAGAAAGAACTTGTCCAGGTAGCTTTGGAGGATGGGGCGGCCTCCGGTCCGGACCGCATCGCTGGCTTTCAGCTGGTTAAGCCGTTCTATGGTCTTTTCAATGGATTTGCCAAGGGTCTGGGGGTCCAGTTCCAGCTTTATGAGGTAGTCCACCACCTCGTAGGACAGGGCCTGCCTGGCCAGCTCAAATTCCTCGTAGCTGGTGAGGATGATGAAAAGCGGGATGCGGCCATAGGTCTCCCGGCAGACTTTGGCCAGCTCCAGGCCGTTCATAATGGGCATACGGATGTCCGTGATGACGATCTGGGGAGAGTACTCTTCGATCATCTCCAGGGCGATGCCGCCGTTTGGGGCAGTGCCGCATACTTCGATGTTGTAATCTGCCCAGTTGAGCATGGATTTGATGCCGATCTGGACTAAGGGTTCGTCGTCTGCAATAAGTAGTTTGATCATGGCTGGGTCTGGTTCCTTTCTGGTTTGGTTAGGAAAATACAGGGAGTTGTGATGGTCATGGTGGTGTAGACGCCTACCTGGCTTTCAATGGAGATCCCGTACTTTTCCCCGAATTCGTGGCGTATCCTCTGGTCCACATTGGCGATTCCCACCTGGCGGAAGAAGTCAGCGCTTTTTTTCGACGGTTTCTGGTGCAGCACCTTCTCAACCTGGCAGGTGTACATGGTTCCCCAGTTTATCATGATGAGGGGCATGGGCATGAATGATACTCACATGGCGATCATCTGCCTCCAGGCGTTTTCGGCTTTCGGCGTGTTTATGATGAGGCAGTTCTATCAGGGAATTCCGGATGAGCTGTGTGAGGCGGCAAGAATCGACGGCATGAGTGAGTACAAGATCTACTCTAAGGTCATGCTGCCTCTGTCCAAGCCGGCGCTGTCTACGCTTACCATCTTTACGTTTGTGGCTACCTGGAATGATTTCCTTGGGCCTATGATCTATCTGAAGACGGAGAGCAAGAAGACGCTGCAGATCGGGCTTAGGATGTTTATCAGCCAGTATTCTTCGGAGTATGGACTCATTATGGCAGCGTCGGTGCTGTCGCTGATTCCGGTGCTTATTGTGTTCTTGTCGCTGCAGAAGTATTTTGTGGAGGGGATTGCGGCTACGGGAGTTAAGGGGTAGATGGTTGAGTGAGCAAAGGGGACATGTCTCCTTCTCTGTCTGACCCTACGACAACTCGCGCCCCCTTTGCTCACTCAAATATGATGAACTTAAAGTTTCGCTTTACCTGATTAGGGATGCAGGAAGCATGAGAAAGGAAGTGTCTTCAATATGGTCGGAAAAATTGATTTACTTTTGAAGGGCAAATCTGTGATTGACAGGGCGGAGATTGAGGCTGCTCTGGATTTTGCTCTGGGACAGGTTGTGGATAACCTGGGGGAATTTACTGCCTCTTTTAAAAGGGCGTTCAGCACCAACAACTTTTATGATGCCACGGAGAATGTGAACTGGACTACCGGGTTTTGGACGGGGCAGGTGTGGCTGGCGTGGGAGTGGGCTAAGAGGAAAGGGCTGGAGAGGGAGGCCGGGGCCCTTAAAAGGGCCGGGGAGATTCAGATTGACAGCTTTCTGGACAGGATTAACGGGAAGCGGGAGGTGGATCACCATGATATGGGGTTTCTGTATTCTCCCTCCTGCGTGGCGGGGTATAAACTGATCGGCAGTGAGAAGGGAAGGGAGGCGGCTGTGAAGGCGGCGGACCAGCTGATCAGTCGGTTCCATCCGGCGGGGGAGTTTATTCAGGCCTGGGGGCCTATGGACCAGCCGGAGAATTATCGGTTTATCATTGACTGCCTTCTGAATCTGCCGCTGCTTTACTGGGCTACGGAGGAGACCGGGGACGGGAAGTACAGGGAGATCGCCCAGAAGCATATTCATACGGCCATCGCCAATGTGATCCGGGAGGATTATTCTACGTGGCATACTTTTTTTATGAACATGGAGACCGGGGAGCCGGACCATGGGGCTACGTGTCAGGGGTATCGGGACGGGTCCGCCTGGGCCAGAGGCCAGGCATGGGGGGTGTACGGGACGGCTTTGGCATACCGGTATACGAAGAAGGCGGAGTATATTGAGGATTTCAGGCATGTGACCGGGTATTTTCTGGAGCATCTGCCTTCGGACCTGGTGCCTTACTGGGATCTGGAGTTCGGTGAGGGCTCAGGGGAGCCAAGGGATTCTTCGTCCGCGTCTATCGCGGCCTGCGGGATGCTGGAGATGGCAGAGTATCTGGAGGATGAGGAGGCTGCCTGTTACAGGGAGATCGCGGGGAAGATCATGAGATCTGTGGTGAAGGATTATGCCGTGAAGTCTAAGGCGGAGTCCAACGGGCTGGTGCTGCACAGTACTTACTCTAAGAAATCGCCGTACAATACCTGTACGCCGGAGGGTGTGGATGAGTGCAATATCTGGGGGGATTACTTCTATATGGAGGCCTTGACCAGGCTCTGGGGGAAGTGGAATCCTTACTGGTAGGCGGCCTTTTGCCTAAAGGCGGGAGTTACCTTTTGGCATCTAGCGGTCTGTGAATGTGTCAAGAGGGCGAAGGCCTGCGGCAGGAACATGGCGTGAGACCTGGGAGTTTTGCGACGGAAACGCGGCGTGAGACCTGGGAGTTTTGCGGCAGGAACGGGGTGTGAGACCTGGGAGTTTTGCGGCGGGAACAGGACGTGAGACATGAAAACAGCCGGAGGAACAAATGCAGGAGAGATTTTGGGAGTAAGTGATGAAGAGGAGAAGTTATGAGGTTAGAGTCGAAACAGGATTTTCGGAATTGGATGCATAAGATTTTGGATCCTTTAAAACCCCTGTACAGTGAGGGGGGAGCCAGGCTTCGTCTGGGGGACAGCGGGGTGACCTACCCCCAGGTGAGCATTGAGATGGAGGCGTTTTCAAGGCCTCTGTGGGCTCTGGTTCCTTTCTGGGCAGGAGGCGGGGAGGATCCGGAGTTTGAGGATATTTACGTGAGAGGGCTTTCGGGCGGCACTGACCCTTTCGGCGGGGAGTACTGGGGAGGGTTTACGGATTATGACCAGAGGTTTGTGGAGATGGCGGCCATTGCAAGCGGCATCCTTTTTGCGCCGGAGAAGGTGTGGGAGCCTTTGAGCAGGGAGGCAAAGGGAAACCTGGCTCAGTGGCTTTACGGGATTAATGAGTACATAATTCCGGACTGCAACTGGCAGTTTTTTATGATCCTGGTCAATGCGGCCCTTAGGAAACAGGGATGCAGGTTCAGCCAGGAAAAGCTGGATTCGGGCCTGGAGAAAATAGAGTCCTACTATCTGGGGGACGGGTGGTATCGGGACGGCGGTTCGGCTCAGAAGGATTACTACATTTCCTTTGCCATGCACTACTACGGGCTTTTGTACGCGGCGGCTATGGAGAAGGAGGAGCCGGAGCGGTGTCTAAGGTTTAAGGAGAGGGCGGAGATATTTGCCAGGGATTTTATCTACTGGTTTGATGAGAACGGGGCGGCGCTGCCCTACGGGCGGAGCCTGGCTTACCGGTTCGGGGAGGCGGCCTTCTGGTCGGCTTACGTGTTTGCGGGCCTTAAGGATATTCCGGCTGGGGTGGTGAAGGGGATTCTGGCCCGCCATTTAAGCTGGTGGGATCAGCAGAAGATCTGTGACAGGGACGGGGTGCTGACCATTGGGTACGCATATCCTAACCTGATCATGGCGGAGCGGTACAACGCCCCCGGATCCCCTTACTGGGGGATGAAGAGTCTTCTGTGCCTGGCGCTGCCGGACAACCATGAGTTCTGGAGGGCAAAGGCAGAGCCTCTTCCCGGGCTTAAGACGGTGAAGATGCTGAAACAGGCGGATATGTTGGTACACAGGATGGGGAAAGACGTTATGGCGTACCCGGCTGGGGTGTGTGAGAAGTACGGCCACGGCCATGTGCCGGAGAAATACTCCAAGTTTGTCTATTCCACCAGATTCGGCTTTTCCGTGGCCAGAAGCCAGATCGTGCTTCATGAGAACGCGCCGGACTCTGCGCTGGCTTTTGTGATCGACGGGGATGATTATGTGTTTGTCAGGAAGGTGAGCCTGTCCTTTGAGGTGAGGCCGGACCGGGTTATCAGCACGTGGCAGCCGTTTCCGGGGATCATGGTGACCAGCACGGTGATTCCGGAGGATGAGGGGCACCGGAGGGTTCATGAGATTGAGAGCGCCTATGGGTGTACGGTCTATGACTGCGGATTTTCCGTGGAGAAGTTTACGGAGGGGTATGAGCAGAAGGCGGAGGGCGCCGGGGCATTTGTCCGCTTTAAGGATATGGGATGTGAGGTGCGGGGAAATGGGCCGAAAGCCAAAGGCGTGGTCATAGAGGCGGATCCCAATACCAATGTGCTGTATCCCAACGGGAGCATTCCGGCGGTGGCTTACAGAGTTGAGAAGGGGGAAAAGGTTACAGTGGAGACGGTTGTGAGGACGTTTGTAAGGTGATGTGTAAGGATAATGGATTGTGTGTTGACGCCCAGTGGCTTATCCTTTATAACCTTCCTATTAAGTAGCAGGAGGAAAAAGGCATGAGTATTGTTGTAAATATTTATTACACTGGGAAGGACGGCAATGCCCGGAGACAGTACTGCTGATCGACGGCTGGAGGGAGCAGGAGGCCATTGACCGGCACCACGCGTCTCCGATGATGGAGAAGATCACAGAACTTCGGTTAAAGTATGACTTACATATGAAGGTGGAGCGGTAGTGTCTGACGAAGGCGGGATACCAGAGACGGACAGTCGTTTTATTAAGGAGTAGGGACTGGTCTGCGCGTTTATTGCGCTGACCGTGGGAAAGAGTAATGGCAGCAGGCATCCGGCCCATCGCCAAAGGCGATTCTAATTGGCCGGATGCGTAACAATTATCGGTTTTCCTGTTTTATAATAATCATGCCTGTCAGTTCTGGGAGGAATGCGGCCTTTGGCTGCATCGAAGGTGTCCGGTTTCATATCAAGTATTCCGGAAACACGCTCTGGCTGGCAGTTTTTTTATGTAATTTAGGAGACAGGGTAGATCCCAGGTGTGGGTTCTTTTTTTATAAGAGAAAAAACAACCCATTGCAAAATGAAACAATATATGAGAAAGGATTGATACTATGATCTATGGGCATATCGGATCAGAGCTGTGCAGGGAGTTTTACAGCAGGAAGCTGCTGAAAGCCATTGAGTACTGCAAAAACGCGGATACGGCTCTTATGACTCCCATTATCCTGACCGGAGGGATTGTTCACGCCTACGGAGTCAGCGGCATTTGCCTGCATGTACGCCCTTTTGATCGGAGTATTTTTCTACAAAAGCATTAAAATCAAAAGGATCCCGGGAATCCTGGTAGAGACGGCAAAGCTGTCTTCCCTGTCTTTATTTGCCCTGGCTGCGGCCAATGTCCTGGGGGAGCTTTTAAGTTACTACCGCCTGAATGTGCTGGTTCAGCTGTTCTTTATATGTGCCAAACTTGTGTTTTCCGGCCAGCTTTGTCAGAGATTTAAAAGAGAAGTATCCCCAGATAACGGCGGAGGTACATATGATGGTGGACCATCCGGAGGATTATGTGAGGCAGATGAAAGAGTACGGGGCGGATTGGCTCAGCTTTCATCTGGACAGCACCCGGTTTGTCTGCCGGACGGCAAAGGCGATCCGGAAGGAGGGGATGAAAGCGGGGGTGGTACTGAATCCGTCCCAGCCGGTAAGTCAGCTTGCTCCTGCGGCAAAGTATGTGGATTACGTGATCTTTATGGCTGTTGAGCCGGGATTTTCCGGGCAAAGATTTATGGAAGGGGCCATGGAACGGCTGGAACAACTGTGCGAGTTTCGCAGGGAAACGGGGCTGGACTTTAAGATCGTCATCGACGGCGGCATGGATTATGTGACGGCGAAAAAATGTGTGGAACTGGGAGCCGATATCCTGGTGACGGGGATCTATATGCAGTTTCGTCAGCCGGATGGGATCATGGGGGCCTGCGAAAGATTTCGAAATACGTTTGGCCGGTAGAAGCGGGATGGCTGCAGGGGGTAATTCCGCTGTCCGGCTCACTGATCTTGTATTCACTGGTTAGCATGATAGAAAGAAACCGATGGTATAGACTATCTTTAGTCAGAGCCATCGGTTTCTTTATTTAAAGGAAAAGGATTGTCCCCAAAGAGAAAACAAGTTATAATAGGAAGGAAAGACGAGGGGAGGAAGCGAAATGTATGAGTCGGGGGAGAACTATCTGGAGACGATCTTGATCTTAAAGGAGAAGCAGGGGCTTGTCCGGTCCATCGACATTGCCAGGGCGCTGAACTTCAGCAAGCCCAGCGTAAGCAGAGCCATGGGGATCTTGCGGGAGAACGGATATATCGTGATGGAGCCCGGGGGAGAGATCGAGCTGACAGAGAAGGGGCAGAAGAAGGCGGACGGGATCTATGAGAGGCATAAACTTCTGACAGAGTTTTTGCACAGGGTAAGCGGGGTGGATCCGAGGGTGGCGGAGGAGGATGCCTGCAAGATGGAGCATATCATCAGCGATGCAACATTTCAGGGGATCAAGGAGTTTATGAAGCAGATGGGGGAAGAACCTTGACTTTGACCGGAGTTTGTGACAAAATAGACACTTAGAAAGAAGGGATAGATCATGACAAAGATTGACATTATCTCCGGCTTTTTGGGAGCCGGGAAGACAACATTTATCAAGAAACTGCTTGAGGAAGCGATTGCCGGGGAGCAGGTGGTGCTGATCGAAAATGAATTTGGTCAGATCGGCATTGACGGAGGATTTTTAAAGGATGCGGGTATTGAGATCCGGGAGATGAATTCCGGGTGTATCTGCTGTTCTTTGGTGGGGGATTTCGGTAAGTCCCTGGAGGAGGTGCTGACCAAGTACAAACCGGACCGGGTGATCATCGAGCCGTCGGGTGTGGGCAAATTGTCGGACGTGATGAAAGCGGTCCGGGATGTGGCTGCCACGGTTGACGTGGAGCTGAACAGCGCGGTCACAGTGGTGGACGCGTCCAAATGCAAGATGTACATGAAGAATTTCGGTGAGTTCTTTAACAATCAGATCGAGAATGCAGGCACCATCGTCCTCAGCCGGACCGACGTGGTGGACGCGGGGAAGGTCCAGAAGGCAATGGAGATGCTCAGGGAGCATAATCAGGCTGCCTCCATCGTGACGACGCCCTGCAGTCAGCTGACAGGGGAACAGCTTCTTGAGATCATCGAGAAGCCGGACACCATGGCGGAGGATCTGATGAGAGAGGTGGAGGAACACCGCCGCCATCATCATCACGGGGAGGATGGCGAGAGCTGCGGCTGCGAGGACCATGGGCATCACCATCATCATGGGGAAGATAGCGAAGGTTGCGGCTGTGAGGGCCACGGGCATCACGAGCACCATCACCACGGGGAAGACGGTGAAGGCTGCGGTTGCGAGAGCCAGAAACATCACCATCATCACCACGGGGAAGATGGCGAGGGCTGCGGCTGCGAGGACCATGAGCACCATCACCACGGGGAAGATGGCGAGGGCTGCAGCTGTGAAGACCATGGGCATCATCACGAGCATCACCATGACCACGACGGGGAGTGCGGCTGCGGCTGTCATGACCATGACCACCATCATGCGGATGAGGTATTTTCCAGCTGGGGCATGGAGAATGTGGGGCGGTGTGAGAGAAAGAAGCTGGAAGAGATCCTGGATGAGCTGGCCAACGGGAATGCTTACGGAGATGTGTTAAGGGCCAAGGGTATGGTGCCAGGGGAGAATGGGGACGAGTGGTATTATTTTGACCTGGTGCCTGACGAGTTTGAGATCCGCTTGGGTAAGCCGGATTATACGGGAAAAGTCTGCGTTATCGGCGCAAGGCTCAGGGAAGAGGAACTGAATAAAGCATTTGGCAGGAGTTGACAGACATGGGACCAGTGATAGATGATGATATCATGCCGTTGTTTTTGATCAACGGTTTTCTGGAAGCGGGGAAAACGGAGTTTCTCCGGTTTACCATGGAACAGGAGTATTTTCAGACAGAGGGCAAGACCCTTCTCATTGTCTGCGAGGAGGGAGACACGGAGTACGACGAGGAGCTTCTCGCGGCTACCAGGACAGAACTTGTGACCGTGGACAGCCTGGAAGAACTGACTCCCGCAAAACTGACAGAGTTGGAGCTGCTGCACAACCCGGAGCGGGTGCTGATGGAGTGGAACGGGATGTGGAACCAGGATGAGTTAAAGCTTCCAAAGGACTGGACCGTTTACCAGCAGGTGACTATCATAGACGGCTCCACCTTTGATCTGTATGTGAAGAACATGAAGCCCCTTCTGGGGGCAATGGTCCGGGGGTCAGAGCTTATTATCTGCAACCGCTGCGACGGGATCCAGGATCTGGAGGGATACCGGAGGACTCTTCTGGCCATGAACAATAAGGCGGAGATTATCTTTGAGGATGAGGAGGGGGAGATCTCCCAGGTGTCCGAGGCGGATCTTCCCTATGATATGACGGCAGAGGTTATCCGGATCCCCCCCGAGGCCTACGGTATTTGGTATATTGACTGCATGGATAAGCCGGACCGGTATCGGGGAAAAGTGGTGGAATTTACGGGCATGGTGCTGAAATCGCCGGAGTTTCCCAAGAATTACTTTGTGCCTGGCCGCATGGCCATGACCTGCTGTGAGGCGGATATGACCTTTCTGGGGTTTGTGTGCAAGGCCAGGGAGGCAAGGCATCTGGAGACGAGGCAGTGGGTCCGTGTCCGGGCCAGGATCGAGTATGAGGAGTGGCAGGATTACGGCGGCGTGGGTCCGGTGCTGCACGCCCTGTCAGTGGAGCCGGATACGGGGATTATTGAAGTGGTGCAGTTTTAGAAGAAAGACAAAAAAGCTAAGCCTTGTGAAAAAGGGCTTAGCTTTTTTGGTGCTGTTTTTCGGGATTTTGTCTACTCCCACACCACGGGGGTGGGCCGGTTAGGTGAGAATACGTCCTCAGCCCGAAACAAGTCGTCCAGTTTTCGCTTGGAGGTATCGGAGCCTGCCTCAATATCTTTCCACATGCGGAATCCGTCCAGGTTGCGCCGCCCCTGCCGCAGGAAATCGTCTCCCACCTGGACCCAGTACTGGCTGGAATCCACGTTGCAGAAGTAGGAGAAGCCCAGGCTCTTAAGGTAGCGGAACCGTTCATTGTCATTCTGATAGGGATGCCAGTCGCCTACATCAGCTCCGAATGGAAACAGAATGATGTCCGTGGGGCCTATGAGGCTTCTGACTTCATTGTCCCATTTGTCGCAGTCTGCCTTGAATTTGTCCCACTCAATAGTCCCTAAGTCCCGATGTCCCCAGCTGTGGGAGGCAAGCTCCCAACCATTATCCCGCAGACACTGGGCCACGGCCGCCGCGCTCTGGCGGTCCTCTTCATAGGTGGGGGAGTCGCTGTAGGATGGAGCTGTGCGGTAGCCCAGGATCCCCTGGTAGCCGGTGAAGGCGATGACAGCTCTGGCCCCCTTGTAGGAGAAATCAGGATGCTCCTGGATATATTCTTCCAGAATGGGAACTAAGTCAAAGGCACCCCTCTGGACTGTGCCGTCGTCCATCTTCATCTCGCAGGTGGGCTTTCCGTCGTCGCCGATGACCATGCGGGTGGCAAATCCGTCCCCGTCCATATACTCATAATAGCAGACATCGTCCTGGGACATGACAAAGGGCTTCTTGCCTTCCGGCAGAAGGATGGTCTTGCGGGTCATCTTCGTGCCGTTCTCTCCTGCAGCCATCTCCGCCATATCGTGGAGGCGGACCAGAACAAATCCTCTCTCGTACATGGAATCCAGGATCTTCAAGAATTCATCCTTGGTGGTCATAACCTGGTTATAACCTGCCTCATCGGAATCCCCGTCAAATGCCTTGGCCTCGTCTATGACCAGAGTATGGAAAAATACGTGTGTAACCTGGGAGATATCGCAGGGCTTTAAGCCGGCCTTGATATTCTCATACTCCGCGATGGCCTCATCAATGCGAGTGTCACTGCCGTAGTACTGGGAAGTTTTCAGTACCTCAATGGCGCGGTCATAATCATAGCCTGCGGCAATGCGCCAGGCCTCGTCAAGGAGGTTATCCACAGGAGCCCCTGTGTTGTTGGCGTGGTCCGGCTCTGTGAAGATCTCAATGTCGGTTGTGGACTCCAAAACAGCCTGGTCTGTGGTCTGATCCTTGGCCAGGTCGGAAAACAGGCCCGGCGGCGAGTCCTTGCCCAGAAAGTGGCGCGCCAGCATCCAGCAGAAGACGGACAGGAAAATAAGTAACAGAATGATGATAAAAATAATGGGAAGCCTGTGGAATATATATTGCTGCCGGCGTTTGGACGCGCCGGGACGGTAGTGCTTGCGGTTTATATGCTGATTCATGAAAGACACCTCTAAACTATATGATGAACGCCCTTTAACAGGCGGATGTAATTGTGATAATAAGTACAAAAATAGGTTTCAACGTGATTTACAGTATACCACACAGAGTCGAATTATGTAAATGGGAAAGTGGCAGATTCGTGAAATATAATGGAATCCTAATAAAAGGATAAAAGATGGTTAAGAATTGTAACACACAAGCGGAGGAATGTAATAATAGGGTACAGGATTGTAATGGAAAAAAGCAGAATGTAACAAATACGGAAATAGTAATAGAAATCAGCAGGGGAGCCATACATTAGTAGGAGAAGAGAGGATACCGGACTTTTGGGCGGGATCTTCGAAAAACAGCGCCGAAGGGTGGAGGTTATATATGAAGCAGATGAGACGATGGATCAGCGCGTGGACAATGGCAGGAATTTTGGTCAGTACTTATCCAGGGCCGGCTGTCAGTGTGTGGGCGTCGGAGCCGGTCCTGGTGGCGGGCAGCGGCATGGCAGAGGCGGTTTTGGAGAAGGGGACAGGGCAGGGAGAGGAGCAGGTTACAGGAGACTGGGAGACCGACGGGGACCGGGGCGGAGCAGGGGAGACAGAGATGGCGGCGGCTTCCTCTGATTCCCAGGCAGGTCCGGATATACAGGCTCCGTCGGCAGTGCTGATGGAGGCGTCCACCGGCCAGGTGGTCTATGAGAAAAACGGCGATGAGCCCAGAAGTCCTGCCAGCATCACAAAGATCATGACGTTGATCCTTATTTTTGACGCCCTGGACAGCGGGAGGATCAAAATGACGGATGAGGTTACCACCAGCGCCTACGCCAAGTCCATGGGAGGTTCCCAGGTGTTTCTGGAGGAGGGTGAGGTGCAGACTGTGGAGACGCTTATCAAATGCATTGTCATCGCTTCGGGAAACGACGCAAGCGTGGCTATGGCAGAGTACATAGCAGGGGACGAGAAGACATTTGTGGACATGATGAATGAGAGGGCCAAAGGGCTTGGAATGACGGCAACCCATTTTGAGGATTGCTGCGGCCTGACGGAATCAAAGACTCATGTAACCTCTGCAAGGGACATTGCCATCATGTCCAGGGAACTGATCAACCGTTACCCGGAGATCCATAATTATTCTACGGTCTGGATGGACACCATCACCCATGTGACAAAGCAGGGGACCAAGGAGTTTGGCCTGTCCAACACAAACAAGCTTTTAAAGATGGCAACCAATTTTCAGGTGACAGGGTTAAAGACAGGTTCCACATCCATTGCAAAGTACTGCCTGTCCGCCACGGCGGAGAAAGACGGGGTGCGCCTGATCGCCTCCATCATGGCGTCGCCGGACTATAAGGCCAGGTTTTCGGACGCGGCGGCTCTTCTGAATTACGGTTACGCCAACTGCAGGCTTTACGAGGATAAGGAGCCTTTGGCTTTGCCGGATATGCCGGTGGAAAACGGGGTGGATGATGTGGTGGAGCTGCGGTACGAGGGGACATTTGCCTGTCTGGGACTTCATGGGGAGAATTTTGACGCTGTGGAGAAAACCCTGAAACTGCCGGAAGCTCTCCAGGCCCCAGTGGAAGAGGGGCAGGCAGTAGGTGTTGTGGAGTATCATATCGGAGGAGAAAAGCTGGGAGAACTGCCGGTGGTGACAGCAGGGAGCGTGAGAGACGCCAAGTTTGGAGACTATGTGAGAAAGGTGGCAGGGGCATTGTTTATGCAAGAAAGAGGTGTGGAAGACGGCATGGAGGAAAAGGATATAAACCATGTGGAAGGCCAGACGCAGGGGGACAATGAAATGGAAGAAACGTGGGAGAGCGGAAGCAGCATGGAGGCAGGGACGGAGGAAGCGGCGTGAGAGGAGAGCGGGGCGGGCAGAGGGAGTGTGATGTGAGAGGGGATGGAGGATGGGTGATGGGAAAACGGGGAGGACCATCCTTCCCTTCTCTGACTGGCATCACGACTACCCTCGCCCCCTTGCTCACTAAATAATACACCTAATTCAGCTCCCCTGTGAACCAATATCTTTAATTAAGGTATTTCCGCCCGAACTTTAGGTGTACAAAGTCTGGAATTGCCAGACATTTTCTAATGCTGATCAAGTGGCAGAGGGCTTAAGTTAATGACATTGGTGTCTGAACTGTTAGTGCGCCCGAACTGTACCTCAAACTGGCAGATTATGTGAAAAAAAACTTGCAATGAAACTGGTTCTGTGATATGATTTCTAAGTTAACAAAAATCACGTCTGCCGATTCTGCGGGTGGTGCCTTTTAGGTTCCCAAGGAAGCGCGAGACGCAGACGGAAGAAAAACCAACGGAGGTAATCATATGAGCGTTATTTCTATGAAACAGCTTTTGGAAGCCGGTGTGCATTTTGGCCACCAGACAAGAAGATGGAATCCTAAGATGGCTCCATACATTTACACGGAGAGAAACGGCATCTACATCATTGATCTGCAGAAGTCTGTGGGCAAGGTGGACGAGGCTTATCAGGCAGTGTCCGATATCGTGGCTGAGGGGGGAACTATCCTTTTTGTGGGCACGAAAAAGCAGGCTCAGGACGCCATCAAGACAGAGGCAGAGCGTTGCGGTATGTTCTATGTAAATGAGAGATGGCTGGGTGGTATGCTGACCAACTTTAAGACTATCCAGAGCAGGATCGTAAGACTGAAAGAGATTGAGGCTATGGCAGAGGACGGCACATTTGACGTTCTGCCAAAGAAGGAAGTTATCCAGATCAAGAAAGAATGGGAGAAGCTGGAGAAGAACTTAGGCGGCATCAAGGAGATGAAGAAGATTCCTGACGCTATCTTTATCGTTGACCCGAAGAAAGAGCGGATCTGCGTGCAGGAAGCGCATACATTAGGTGTTCCGCTTATCGGTATCTGCGATACCAACTGTGATCCGGAAGAGCTGGATTATGTGATCCCAGGCAACGACGACGCTATCAGAGCCGTGAAGCTAATCGTGTCAAAGATGGCAGACGCAGTGATTGAAGCAAAACAGGGTGAAGCAGTTGATGTCTATGAGGAAATTGCAGAGGCAGAAGATACTGTAGAGATGTAAGTTCCGGCAATGCTTCAATCTGTGGATAACGGGTTGAAGCATTTCTGATATTTGTTGACAGACCATTATAAGAACGGAGGAAATAATCATGGCAGTAACAGCAGCAATGGTAAAAGAGTTGAGAGAGATGACCGGTGCCGGCATGATGGACTGCAAGAAGGCTCTTGCGGCTACTGACGGCGATATGGATAAAGCGGTTGAGTTTTTGAGAGAGAAAGGACTTGCAGGCGCAGCAAAGAAGGCAGGCCGTATTGCGGCGGAGGGCATCGTGGTTACGGCTCTCACAGACGACGCCAAGAAGGCGGTTGTAGTTGAAGTTAACGCGGAGACCGACTTTGTGGCAAAGAACGAGAAGTTCCAGACCTATGCGGCAGATGTGGCCGCACAGGCATTGATGACGACCGCGGTAGATATCGACGCGTTTATGGGTGAGACATGGGCTAAGGATACGACCATGACCGTTAAGGAGGCTCTGTCTTCCCAGATTTCCATTATCGGCGAGAACATGAACATCCGCAGATTTGAGCAGGTGGCAGAGGATAATGGTTTTGTGGCCTCCTATATTCATGGCGGCGGAAAGATCGGCGTGCTGATCGACGTTGAGACTGATGTTGTCAACGACGCGGTTAAGGAGATGGCGAAGAACGTGGCTATGCAGGCTGCGGCTTTGAAGCCTATGTATACAGACAGAAGCGAAGTGAGCGAGGACTTTATCGAGCATGAGAAGGGGATCCTGATGGCTCAGATTCAGAATGATCCCAAGGAGGCTTCCAAGCCTGAGAAGGTGATCGCCGGTATGATCCAGGGGCGTATCAATAAGGAACTGAAGGAGATCTGCCTGATGGATCAGGTATATGTGAAGGCAGAGGACGGGAAGCAGTCTGTGGAGCAGTATGTGAAGGCTGTTGCTAAGGAGAACGGGGCAAATATTAAGATTAAGAAGTTTGTTCGGTTTGAGACTGGCGAAGGATTGGAGAAGAAAGAGGAGAATTTCGCTGAGGAAGTGGCAAAGCAGATGGGGGCTATGTAAGATAGTTCGTTTGAATTTCATAGTTAGTATGGAAGGGCTTCAGAGAAATCTGGGGCTCTTTTTATAGTGTATAAGAAATTATTTTAGTTGATAAGAAATTAAAAGGGTGATAAAATATTTAATTGTGTAGATTGTTTTTCACAAATTATTCAACTTGGAAAAGGTGGGGGAGCCTACCCATTAGTAGATGAAATGAAAAAAGTATATTTTCCGTTTTTGGTTCCCAAATTAAATAAAACGCCAATAAGAACAAAAGATTTGGATTACGATTATACTAATACATATAAAGAAACTTATATTAGGCTATCCTCTCAAAGAAAAGAAGGCTTTCATTGTATGTTTATTGGAAAAAGACAAGACAAATTCCATTTTGCGTTATACTATTAAATAATGCGAAATATTTTGTGCATGTTAAAAAGATATCAGCAAAAGAAGGAGAGATTAATGCAGGATAAAAAAGGTAAC